>CALEJM010000296.1 GCA_937898265.1 uncultured Porphyromonadaceae bacterium | reverse complement strand
TCTTGGTGCGCCGCGGCTCCATCTCCTATAAAGAGAGCAGCACGCTGACTGTTCCTGGTTTCCAGAACTCCATCGGCTTCATGGGTCAGAAGAGCGTAGGGGGCGGCGTCTTCTCGCCTGGTCTTCCTTTCGCTTTCGGCATGCCAGGTGTTTCGTTCGTTGAGAAGGCTATTGACAACGGCTGGCTCTTCATGAACGACTCTATCATCAACCCAGCAACCAACAACCACTCGCAAGACCTCGACATCAAGCTCAACCTCGAACCGCTCCCAGGCTTCAAGATTGACCTCACGGCAAGATACACTGCTTCAAAGTCGAACAGCATACAATATATGTTTGATGGTATGCCGACACAGTTCACTGGCAACTTCCAGATGACTCACGTTGCCATTGCCACGGCGTTCTGGCGTCGCGGTAAGGTTGACAAATACGACTCGCGTGCCTTTGAACTCTTTGAGCAGAATCGTAGGGTGGTGGCCGACCGCTTCCAACAGCGCTATCAAGGCACACGCTATCCAACCCAAGGCTTCATGGCTGACCACGAATTGGCTGGACAGACCTTCGACGAGGGCAACGGCGGCGTCAATATCAACTCTCCTGACGTCCTCATCCCAGCTTTCTTTGCTGCCTACTCTGGTCGAGATGTCAACCGTGCCAGCTCCAACATCATCCCATCGTTGTGGAGTCTGTTGCCAAACTGGAAAGTCTCTTACGATGGTCTCATCAAGATACCTTGGTTTGCGAAACACTTCCGCTCTGTGACCATCAACCATCAGTACACCTGTACCTACAATATCGGTTCCTATAGCAGCTATGCCAACTATGTGGAGAACGAGGATGGTTTCGGCTTTATTCGCAACGTGACCAGCGGCAACCCAATCCCGTCGTCGGCCTACGACGTCTCCACTGTGGTGCTCAACGAGTCGTTTATGCCGCTCATCAGTCTTGATTTCGCGCTGAAGAACAGTCTTACCTTCAAGGCAGAGTACAAACAGCAACGCACCATCTCGCTCAACCTCACCAGCACACAGGTGGTTGAGGCTACCTCGCAGGAGTATGTGCTTGGCGTGGGCTATGTGCTCAAAGACTTCAACGTGATGCTCAAGACCAAGTCAAACCGCGTCAGAAAAGTCAAGAACGACCTCACCCTCCGCCTTGACCTCGGCTATAAGAATATCGCCACCATCATCTCCAAACTCGACTCCGATGATGTGCCGCAGGCCACCGCCGGCAGCAAGACGATGACCGTCAAATTTACCGCCGATTATGTCTTCAGTTCGCGTCTCAACTTCCGTTTCTTCTACGATTATCAGTCGAACGCGCCACTGATTACTACCTCCTATCCGATGTCGGACTCTAATATCGGTCTGAGTATCAAATTGATGCTGACACGTTAGAAAAACATCGGAAATATTTCTTGCAATTGAAATAAATAAGTATATTGGTAGTCGAAAAATCAACACTAATAATTAATACCAACTCAATCATTCATCACATGAATAATCAAAAAGAATTTAGAAACTACGCCACCAAGCATCTTGGCTTGAATGGCCTCGCCTTGGACCAATATATTGGTGCAACAAACCGTGGTTTGGAAGGACTTCGTAGCGCAACTCTCCCAAACAACTTCCGCATGGAAGGCTACGTCTCCCCATCAATTCTTGAGGAACGCCAACTCAACGTAACCCAGATGGACGTCTTCTCACGTCTCATGATGGACCGCATCATCTTCCTTGGCTCAGAAATCGACTCATACGTAGCCAACGTTATCCAAGCTCAACTCCTCTTCCTTGATACCAACGAACCAGGCAAGGATATCACCATCTACCTCAACTCTCCTGGCGGTTCTGTCTACGCTGGTCTCGGCATTTACGACACCATGCAGTACCTCGGCTCAAAGGTGGGCACCACCTGCACGGGTATGGCTGCCAGCATGGCTGCTGTGCTCCTTGTGGCTGGCGAGAATGGCATGCGTTTCGCCTTGCCTCACTCACGCATCATGATCCACCAACCAATGGGTGGCATGCAGGGACAAGCTTCCGATATGGAAATCACCGTTCGCGAAATCAAGAAACTCAAAACCGAACTTTACGATATCATCGCAAATCACTCTGGCAACACCGTTAAGAAAATCACTGCCGACGCCGACCGCGACTACTGGATGACCTCGCAAGAGGCCAAGGAGTATGGCATGATTGACGAGGTGCTCGTCAAACGTATTGACTAATCAATGGCTAAAAAACAAGATAAAGAAAATCAGGTATGCTCGTTCTGCGGCCGTCCAGGTGGCAACGGGCTTACCCTTATCGCAGGACGCTACGGCTATATCTGCAACGAATGTGTTGAGATGGCACACAACGTCGTGCTTACCGAACTGAAGCACCGTCGTGCCTATCGTCCCAACACTACCGACATCCCCAAACCACAAGAGTTGAAGGCTTTCCTTGACCAATTCGTCATCGGACAGGATGAGGCAAAGAAAACCCTCTCTGTGGCTGTTTACAACCACTATAAACGTATCTCACAACCACTTGACGACGATGTTGAGATTGAGAAATCAAACATCTTGCTTGTGGGTGCCACCGGTACTGGTAAGACCCTCTTGGCAAAGACCATTGCCAAGAAACTCAACGTGCCGTTTGCCATCGTCGATGCCACAGTGCTCACTCAGGCTGGCTATGTAGGCGAGGATATTGAGAGTATCCTTACCCGTCTGTTGCAGAGTGCTGACTACGACGTGGAGGCTGCCCAGCGAGGCATCGTCTTCATTGACGAGATAGACAAGATTGCCCGCAAAGGCGACAACCCAAGCATCACCCGCGACGTCAGTGGCGAGGGTGTGCAGCAGGGCTTGCTTAAACTCCTTGAGGGCTCCATCGTCAACGTCCCACCACAAGGTGGTCGCAAGCATCCCGAACAGAAGATGATAGCCGTTGATACGCAGAATATCCTGTTTATCTGCGGTGGTGCTTTTGATGGCATTGAGCAACGTATCGCTCAGCGTCTCAACACCCGTGTTGTAGGCTTTGTCTCATCACAGACTCAGCGCACCGTCGACAGGAAGCACCTCTTGCAATATATCTCACCTCAGGATCTCAACTCCTTCGGCTTGATTCCTGAAATCATAGGGCGTCTCCCAATGATTACCTATCTCGATCCGCTTGACCGCAACGCGCTCCGTGCCATCCTCACCGATCCTAAGAACGCTATCACCAAGCAGTATGTCAAACTGTTTGCCATGGACAAAGTCAAGCTCACCTTCGACAATGAGGTGCTTGACTACATCGTTGACAAAGCCGTTGAGTTCAAGCTTGGTGCCCGCGGACTACGCTCCATCGTCGAGGCCCTCATGACCGACGCCATGTTCTACATCCCTTCCGACAAGAAGACCACTGAACTGCACGTCACCCTTGAGTATGCCAAAGAGAAAATCGACAAGGCGAGCATGAAAACCATCGAATAATAAATCAAACAAATAAATATCTAAACACAATGAAAAAATTTGCATTTAGTGTGATGGCACTTGTTGCCTTCTCTATCTCATTCTGCTTCGTTTCTTGCAATCAACCAAACGAACCAGAAAATCCAAACAATGGTAACGACACAACCTCAACCGAGGGCGGTGTTACTATTGAGTACGTAGACTATGAAAACAATCCACTCGTGATTAATGCTATGGGTGAAAAATCACTCAATATCTTCGGTGGTAATGAGTTCATGGTTCAGAACTACAGCCCAGACGAAGAGACCATGATCGCCATCTTTGAAGACGGCATCGGCATCAGCACCGTAGCCGACGACTACCACGACAACATCCTCCTCATCAACGAAGGCGACCTCATCAACGGCTCAGCCCACTGGACCTTCGGTTCCCAGGCCGACGCCGCCTTCTGCACCCTCTACGAGAACAGCGCCTTTGCCCAATACACCCCATGGGACGCCATGACCGGCTACGTAGGCATCTGCCAGCAGCAGTCAGACGGCACCCACTTCGGCTGGATCAAGATGACCGTCGTAGTCAACACCGCCGGTGAAGTCACCGTCACCGTCTACGGCTGGGCTTATGAGAAAACTCCTAACATGCCTATCAAAGCTGGTCGTAAAAACTAATAACCTCACACGTTATCAACATAAGCCTTTGTCCGACAACTCCGCCGGACGAAGGCTTTTCAAATACCTAAATTCGTGAAAATCTCCCGAATCATTATCCTCTCGCTGCTTGCACTGCTCTGCAGTTGTAGTGGCAAGAGCGTAGACGCCGACAAGGCTTTGGCGGACCTGAGCGAGCGTTTCCAGTTCTCCTTGGATTCAATCTACGATACCTATAAACCTCGCGCTGAGGCAACAGTGGTTGAGGATTCGCTACTTGCCGTTATCGGCGATCTCTCGCAAGAGTGTGCTGGCTATATGATGATTTATAAGGCGCAACTCTTTCAGGTGGCTATGGACGTACATGGCTACGACGTAAACAATTTCAGCACCCTCGCACCAGAGAAACAGAATGAGGTTGGAACATGGCTTGAGCAGTCGTGGCCCACCTTTCAAGAGACCTTCAAACGTATCGGTAAGCGCTGCGTAAAACTCTATGTGGTCAATGCCATGCGTATCAACGGAACCGACTCGACTGAGCAGTTCACTCCCGACGTGCTCGAGGTGCTTGAAGACGAATCTATCCAATACTAATTCAAGATGAAGAAGAGACTCTCCTTGCTGCTTTTCATGTGGATGTTGGTGCTTACTCCTTGTATGGCTCAACGTCTGACCGACAGTAGCTATCGTACGATTGGTCATATCGAAAGCGATGGCACGATTAAGGATGCAAGCTACCGCACCGTGGGTCATATTCAGAGCGACGGCACGGTCAAAGATGCGAGTTATCGCACGGTGGCTCATCTGCAGAGCGACGGCACGGTGAAGGACGCCAGCTACCGTACCGTGGGACATATTGAGAAGGACGGCACTGTCAAAGACGCAAGTTACCGCACTATCGGTCATATCGACGACAACGGCACGGTGAAAGATGCCAGCTATCGCACGATTGGTCATGCCAACAATATCCCTATGCTTTGGGCGGCACTCTTTTTCTTCTTTTAAAATCAGACTATACTTAACACGCTATATACAATGCAAGTAGGCGATAAAATCCCGGATGTTCTTGGCATTGACCAAGACGGTCGCGAAATCAAAAGCAGCGACTACCGTGGTCGCAAAATCATACTCTACAGCTATCCAAAGGCCAATACAAGCGGCTGTACGGCAGAGGCTTGTTCGCTGCAGGCGCACAAAGAGGCGCTGGCTGCTGAAGGCTATGAGATTATCGGTGTAAGCAAAGACAAACAGGCTACGCAGAAGAAGTTTGCTGATGCACAAGGTCTTCAGTTTCCGCTGATTGCCGATGTGGAGACCACCTTGCTTCAAGAACTCGGTGCGTGGGGCGAGAAAGTGGCTTGCGGTCGCCGTGCCGTCGGCATTCTCCGCACCACCTACCTCGTCAACGAAAAAGGAATCATCGAGAAAATTTTTACCCCGAAGGAAATCAAGACCAAGATTCACGCCGAGCAGATTCTTGATTTTCTCAGCAAGCAATAATCTTTTGCAGTTTTTTCCGACGGCAATTTGAGAATCCGTGTGGCGAATCCCTATTTTATCAATGGTTTGCAGCGATTCTTTCCGAAGTCGTTGATATGATTTTGGAATTTCCGTAAATCAATAGTAGGTAGGAAATTTGCTCTGGGAAATTGCCGATTCCATTTGTCGTCACCCGTTTTTCTCAGCAGAAATCCCGCTTGCTTTCAGCGGACCGAAATTTTATAAAGTCCTCTCACCCTTCCAAAATGTTTGACAAAAACGGTTGAAAAAACTGTTTGGTCGCAATCAAAATCATCTGTGATATGGAACAAGAACCAATACTTAATGCACATAACAAACAAGACTCTCCTTTACGTATAGGAGACTCTAACGCATCCTCTATTGTTCTCTATACCGCTGAGGACAACAGCATTCAGCTTGATGTGAAGTTGGAGAACGAAACGGTGTGGCTGAGTCAACAGCAGATGGTTCTGCTATTTGGTAGGGATAAATCTGTAATTTCTAGGCATATAAAAAATATCTTTGAAGAGGGTGAATTGGATAAATCCTCGGTGGTTGCAAAATTTGCAACACCCAAGAAATATGGAAGGCAAAAAGACAAGGAGCAGATACAATATCCTGACTATTACAGTCTCGATGTCATCATCTCTGTGGGTTACCGAGTGAAATCTATCCAAGGTACGCGTTTCCGTCAGTGGGCTAACAAGGTGTTGAAGGACTACCTCGTGAAGGGCTATGCCGTAAACCAGAAGATTACTCAGCAACGCTACGAAGATTTGAAGGATGTGGTGCGTTTGATGTCAAGGACTTATCAACTACAAGAATCGGCAACCACGGAGGAAACCGATGGCTTACTGACGATGATCAGCGACTATGTGTATGCCCTTGACACCCTCGACCACTACGACTTCCAACAACTGACGCTTGACAAGATCACTACCAAAGAACCCTTCCGTGCTACCTATGAGAATGCCATGGAAGCCATCAACCGATTGAAACCCAAGTTCGGCGGCAGCGCTTTGTTCGCCAACGAGAAGGACGAGTCGTTCAAGAGCAGCATCGGTCAGATCTATCAGACTTTCGGTGGCGAGGAACTTTATCCTTCAGTTGAAGAAAAGGCTGCCACGTTGCTCTATCTGGTGGTGAAGAACCATTCGTTCAGCGACGGCAACAAACGCATAGCCGCCATGCTATTCCTCTGGTTTATGGACCGCAACAAGGTGCTCTATGCAGCCGATGGACACAAACGTATCGCCGACAACACCCTCGTGGCCCTCACGCTGATGATAGCCGAGAGTAGGGTAGAGGAGAAGGACACGATGGTAAAGGTTGTGGTCAATCTTATCAACAAAAACAATCAATAGATTTCATCTTTATGAAAAAGCTTCTTAAAATAACAATCGTCATCCTCCTCGTCCTTGTTGTGGCCGTCGTTGGCGGAGCATTCTATATGCTCGACTATTCGCTCAACCCCGCTGGTAAGGAACAGCGCGACGCGGAGTCGATGAACTACCTGCGTGAGAACTACGACGGCGTGGCCGAGTGGGTGGACAGTATGCAGGCGGCGGGTGGCTTGCGTGACACCTTCATCGTCAGCGACAAAGGCCTGCGTCTCGACGGCAACATCAGTTTCGACTACACCAACGCCGGCGCCTATCCCTATTATTATAAAGGTGCACTCGATGCCTCTAAGGAACAATACCCCGACCTCACGGAACTCATAACGCCTAACCT
>CALEJM010000295.1 GCA_937898265.1 uncultured Porphyromonadaceae bacterium | reverse complement strand
TAGCGTTCGGCTCCGAGGTTTATTCCTACAACGTCACCGGCTATGCTGATGTATCCTCCATAGTGGGAAGTGTTGACGAAAGGGTAGGCAGACATTGTCACGTAAGGGACCTTATCGTAGAACTGACCATATGCGACTATTCCTATGTTCTCTGTTATCCCGTAGGCTATCTGTCCTCCGACTCCGAGCTGATACATGTTCGGAATGTACATTCCTGCATAGTTGGTGGCAGACACTCCAGCAACGATTCCCAACTTTCCGAAATTCATCCCAGCTGCAAGCTCAGCCTCCCTGCTTGTAAGAAGGAAGGGATGCTCGTGGTAGCTGCTGCTTCCGATTATTCCGAAGTTGCCGTGTGACCATACGGTTCCGGAACCGTAATAATTTCGTATGAATGGTACTGGCTTCAGACCAGGGCTTGGAATGAAAGCCTCCGTGTTCGTGATATGTATCTTCTCTGCAAAGGATGGCCTGGAGAGCGATGAATCGCGCATTCTGCTTATCTCGATATCGGGCAAGGGATGTCTGCGGGCTTCGAAGTTGTCAGCTTCCATGACATCCTTCTCAAGGACTTTGTCTGAAAGAACTGCCGGGTCACTCATGGCCGTAAAGTCGTCTTCCAGTACAGTCTCCTGTCGATTCTCTTCAGAGGTGACGACCTTCTCATTTTGAGCATATACGCTAGCGCTCATGCCCAGTAATACTGCCAGACATGACACAACTTTCCCGATATGCTTTCTAGAACTCAATAGGCTTATTTCTCTCGATAGACGACAGAGCCGCTCGCCTGGTGGGTGGCGAGGACGAGGACCTCTGCGATCTGGACGTGCTTAGGAGCGGATGCAGCGTAGAAGGCAACATCTGCGATGTCGTCGCCAGAAAGCGGAGTGATTCCCTTGTAGACATTCTCTGCACGAGCGCTGTCGCCATGGAAACGAACTGTACTGAAATTGGTCTCCACGAGACCAGGCTTGATGTTGGTGACGCGGATTGCTGTCTCAGCGACGTCGATACGGAGACCGTCGGTGATAGCCTTCACCGCAGCCTTAGTCGCGCAATAGACGTTGCCACCGGCATAAGCCGCATCACCAGCGACGCTTCCTATATTGATGACATGGCCGGAATTTCTCTCTACCATTCCAGGAACTACCCAACGAGTCATGAAGAGAAGGCCCTTGATGTTGGTGTCGATCATGCGCTCCCAGTCGTCGATGATACCCTCTTGGATGTGGTCGAGACCAACGGCAAGACCAGCGTTGTTGACCAAAACGTCGACATTGCGCCATTGCTCTGGAACAGAGGCAAAAGCTTTCTCCACGGCCTCTTTGTCTCTCACGTCGAAACAGAGCGCAAGAGCGTCGGCTTTGTAAACGGTGTTCAAGGTGGCTTTCAATTCTTCGAGGCGATCGGCACGACGACCAGTGATGATGAGGTCAAATTCGTTCTCTGCCAAAGCGATTGCTGTAGCACGGCCGATACCTGATGTGGCACCTGTTACGATAGCTATTTTTCTCATTTGTAATGTTTTAATTCGTAATTAGAGGCACAAGAGCGTCTTTCTTACTGCAATTTTTTGTCTTGTGCAATTCGCGTGTAAAGTTACAACTTTATTTGATAGAAAAGCATTTTCTGCCAAAGAAAAAGCGGACTGAAAACCAATCGTCATAATCATCATTTTTACACAGATGGTTTGCTGTATTTCGCTACTTTCTGACATCAAAAACAGTAAAAAGGAGAGAAACAGAGCAAATCGGAGAAAAATCACACAAACCGTCTAACATTTTTTAGTTACAAAATGAAAGTTGCGACCGATTACAGACAACCGTAGATTACAGATTCGTATTTTTTTGAGATTAATAGATTATTTTTTATACGTTTATACTTTTTTCAAGAGAAACATTCGGAGAAGTATAGGAACTACAAGATTTTTTTTGTATCTTTGCGAGTTGTTTTTTGAAGACAAAGAACCCCGATGGATAAGTTACTCCGTTTTATGAGCATGGGCAGCGGTAGCAGCGGTAACTGCTACTACGTGGGCACCGACGAATACGGCTTCTTGATTGATGCCGGCGTCAGTGTTCGCACCATCAAACATGCTCTGAAACTGCATAACATTCCGATGGAACATATCTGGGGCGTATTCATCACCCACGACCACACAGACCACATCCGCTCCGTTGGCACACTCGGTGAGAAACATCACCTCCCAGTCTACTCCACCAAAGAGGTTCACGAGGGCATCAACAAAAACTATAAAATCACGGAGAAACTGACTACCAGCAGAAAATACATCCAAAAGGGTGTGCGCACAGTGATTCGCGACTTTGAGATTCAGGCGTTCAGCGTGAGTCATGATGCCACCGACAGCATGGGCTTCGACATCACCTACAAGGGTCAGCACTTGGTGATTGCCACCGACCTCGGCTTTATCAGCAAAGAGGTGGCAGACCACATTGCCAAAGCCAACTACCTGGTGATTGAGGCCAACTACGACGAGACGATGCTGAAGAATGGTCCATACCCCTACCCTTTGAAGAAACGCGTCAGCAGTCACACCGGTCACCTCTGCAACGACCACACGGCAAAATTCCTTGCCGACAACTGGCACGACGACCTCTCGCACGTCTTCCTCTGTCACCTCAGCAAAGACAACAACACTCCAGAAAAGGCTCAAGAAACTGTGCTCGACGCTCTCAAGGCAAAAGGTATCACACCACAACTGCTGATGCCGCTGCCACGAACCGATGCCACACAGATGTTCGTCTTCGACAAGAAATAATCAATACCAAGATAAACCAAAGAACCCCCGAAGTCCATAAGAGATTTCGGGGGTTTTTCTCATCTCAAAGCTTTCGGCAACGAGGTGATGATATACTATTATATATAGTATCGATGTTATTTGACAAACTCCACCTCGCGACGAAGATGGTAGTCGACGCGGAAACGTTCGAAGTTTTCGGGTTGACGTTTCAGCAGTTCGGTATCCAACAAGATAGGATAGACGAGGAGTTGCTGTTCGCAGAAAGTTGAGGGATTCAAACGGATTGGCGAAACGGGCTCCAACGCATCAACGACAAACGACTCCAATTCACTGATACCTAAGAAATGGGCTACATTGCGCACACATTGCGTTGTGGCATTAGCCTTGCCGTCTGCCGAGTAGCCTGCGATATGAGGTGTAGCAGCCAAAGCCAACGAGAGCACAGAGTGACTGATCATCGGTTCGTTTTCCCAGCAGTCGATGACAAACTCCGACACCTGACCAAAGGCGCGCGCCTTGAGCAGCGACTGCTCGTCAACAATGCCGCCGCGTGCCGCATTGATTACCAAAGGCGTATGTTTCAGTCGAGCGAAGAAAGTCTCGTCGGCCAAATGGTAAGTTGCGAACTCGCCCGAGCGAGTCAACGGCGTATGGAAAGTGATGATGTCTGCTTCTTCGGCAATCGTTTGAAGAGAGACGGATGGAAAGTCGGGCTCTTGTGCTGCTCGTGGAGGATCGTTAAGCAACACACGCATACCCAACTGTTTCGCCATTGCTTCCACCTTTTTACCCACATGGCCCACGCCAACGATGCCGAGGGTCAGCGTATCCAACGGCAGTTGGCGCGACTGACTATAAAGAGCCATGGCCGACATCACATACTGCAGCACAGCACCCGCATTGCAGCCAGGAGCATTGCACCACTCTATCTGATTCTGATTGCAGAAGAGGGTGTCGATGTGGTCGAATCCGATGGTGGCTGTGGCAATGAACCTCACGTTGCTACCTAACAACAGCCGCTCATTACAGCGGGTGCGAGTGCGGATGATGAGAACATCAGCATCTCTTACCTCTTGTGCTGTGATGGCGGCTGCTGGAAGATAACGAACGTCGGCCCAAGGTTCGAAAACGCCTTTGATATAAGGGATGGCGTCGTCGACGACAATGAGCGGTTTCATCATCTGAGATTATTTCAAGCCAAGTTTCTTAGCGATAGCTTCTGGGATAGCGTCTTTATGAACGATGAAGTTCATGGTTTTGTAACGAACGAATGCCTTTGAAGCATACCAGATACCTTTGTATTTGCCGGCCTCACCCCAT
>CALEJM010000294.1 GCA_937898265.1 uncultured Porphyromonadaceae bacterium | reverse complement strand
TTGGTGTAGACCTGAACAGGCGAGCTGTTCGACATCGTTACGGAGAGTGCATAGAATGTGAAATTGCCGTTGTTGAGGCAATCCTCGAGGGTAACAACGGTTCGAACTTCTTCTGTTTGCTCTGTGGTCTGTGCCATCAGGGTGACGCAGCACAGCGCCATCGTCATTAAAAATGCGATTCTTTTCATCGTCAATTTATTTTTTAATCCTTATTTTCAGTGCATTACGCACAATTCAACAAGTTTCTATTTCTATGCAAAGATAGGACTTTTTTGCGGAATATCAAGAGATTCGCAATTTAATATCAAGAATGGCTATGGGTATACAAAGACTCCTTCCCAAGACGCGTGGCGGAGCTCAGGAAGGAGGTCTTTTTTGTGGGATGATTAGCGTTTGAGCAGCATCACGGTCTCAGCGTTCTCGTCTTGGAGTTGGAGTTGTGACTGAGTAGCGGTGAATGAGCGAACGAGACCGAGGGCTTGGCCGATAGCCATTTCTGCTTTCTCGTCTTCGCAAGCCATCTTGGTGCTCAAGGTGTTGGCAAATGAGAGTGAGTTCATTGCACGACCAACGCGCTCAATCTGACCATTGATTTGGTTGCAGCCAGCGTAGGCGTGAATCATCATTTCGTCGAGGTCGAAGGTGAATGATGGGGTGGTGTCGTTCATCACGACGTTCTCGCCATTGACTTCAACAACATACCATGTGCCAGCCAAGCCTTCGAAGTTGATGAATTCCTCAGCAGGAGCTTCCTCAACGGCGATGGTGTCGTTGGCCTCTTGATTAGCATCGGTTTTTTGTGATTTGCATGAGATCATGCATGCCATAGCCAAGATGGCAAACAATAGAGTTTTCTTCATTGTTATATAATTATTTATTTAGTTCTTCCTTAAGTTTTTCGAACTGCTCTACCCTCACCCAATAGGCGAAGGTGTCGAAGGATACGGGGAGTTGGTGTGATTCGTAGAACGCCTCTTGCGAGAGTTTTGACGCGAAGAACTCCTCTACGATTTCCTTTCTGTAGGTTCGACGAGGAAGGAGTTCTGGTGTATACTCCGAGTTGTTGATTTGGAAACTGTTTTGGTTTTTGGGCAAGCGGTTGTTGGGGAGATAGCGTGAGTTTTTTATCCAGAGGGTGAGGGTGTTGTAGGAGACGGCACGGTCAGCGAGTTGATAAAAAGCACGCAACGAGAGACCAGACTTATAGTACTCCTCCACGAGTGCCCTACGCTGCTCTATGGTGAACGTCTTGAGACTGAGACGACCTGCTTTTTTGGCTTTAGGAGCCTCTTCCACCGTTTGCGGCGCCAGTTCTTTAGGGTGAACGGGGGTAAGTCCGCGCTTGGCAGCCTCAGCAACAAGGAAACGATAGGCTTCGTCGTGGTCGTTGGAGATGGTGCCGTCGAGGATAGCGTCTTTGATCAGCGTCTTGAGTTCGCCCACGATGGCTGAAGGTGGGAGTTCGAACACTTCCATAATCTCCACGCCGTCGACAGGTGGTTGGAAGTTGCGTATGCGGTCTTTCTCCTCAATCTCACGAAGTTTCTGCTTCACCAACTCGAAGTTGTTGCGGAAGCGTTCCACCTTCTCACGTTTTGACGAGGTGATGTCGCAGGTGCAGAGCAGCATCAGTTTGTCGATATCGTCGCCTGCGTCGAAGAGCAAGCGGCGAACTGCGCTGTCGGTCACCTCCTCTTCGCTCAACACAATGGGGCGCATGTGAAGATTCACCATCTTCTGAACGAACTTGAGCGGCTCTTTCAGCGGCATCTTCATCCGTTTGAAGATGCCAGGAATCATCTTGTAGCCGATGTAGTTGTGGTTGCGGAAGGTCCAGCCCACGGCTTCGTCCCATTGTTTGGAACGTGGTTTGCCAATATCGTGCAACAGCGCTGCCCAACGGAGCCAG
>CALEJM010000293.1 GCA_937898265.1 uncultured Porphyromonadaceae bacterium | reverse complement strand
TTGGCTGGACAGTTTCGAGTAGTGAAACTGCTTATCCAAAAATTGGCTGGACAGTGTCGAGTAGTGACACTGCTCAGCGGAAATTACAGAAAAGGGACGTTTGTCGTCTATACTTCCGAAAGCACCCCCCAAAAAAAGAAAAAGAGCTGCTGCAAGAACTGCAGCAACTCTCTGTTATAATAGGATATTACTCTACTCTATTTTTGAACAGCAGGTTTTGCGATATTCTCGCGCATTGAGGTGTCTGCTACAATGTTTTTCATTTTGTAATAATCCATGATGCCAAGGTTTCCGTTGCGGAATGCCTCTGCCATTGCCAATGGAACTTCAGCTTCTGCTTCAATCACGCGAGCACGAGCTTCTTGAGCCTTAGCCTTCATCTCCTGCTCGGCAGCAACTGCCATAGCACGACGTTCCTCAGCCTTAGCTTGAGCAATGTTCTTATCAGCTTCGGCTTGATCAATCTGGAGGTTAGCACCGATGTTCTTACCAACGTCAACGTCGGCGATATCGATAGAGAGAATCTCAAATGCTGTGCCTGCGTCAAGACCTTTGCTCAACACGAGTTTTGAGATAGAATCAGGATTCTCGAGCACGAGCTTGTGTGATTCGCTGGAGCCGATAGAAGATACGATACCCTCGCCTACACGAGCAAGCACAGTTTCTTCGCCCGCACCACCAACGAGTTGCTTGATGTTGGCACGAACGGTGACACGGGCTTTTGCCAACAGTTGGATACCGTCTTTAGCAACGGAAGAAACGACAGGTGTGTCGATAACTTTTGGGTTTACAGACATCTGTACAGCCTCGAACACATCACGGCCAGCCAAGTCGATAGCGGTTGCCATCTGGAAAGGGAGGTCGATGTTTGCCTTTGAAGCAGACACCAAAGCATGAACCACGCGAGCCACATGACCGCCAGCCAAATAGTGAGCCTCGAGGTCGTCACGACGGATTTCCTTCAAGCCAGCTTTGTGAGCCTCAATCATCGCGTTGATGATGCTTGAAGGTGGAACTTTACGAAGGCGCATCAAGAAGAGTTGCACCAAGGAAATCTTCACACCAGACACTCTTGCGGATACCCAAAGCAAGAATGGAACATAGTAGAAGAAGATAATCAGTAGCAACAGCGCAGCTGCAGCAACAATGATAATTGTTATTTCCATATTACTTCTTTTTGTATGATTATTAGTTTACTATTTCTTATTTAACGGGTTCAACGACTACCACGTTGTCGTTGACGGAGACCACGCGAACTTCGACGTTGCTCTCCAGGAAGCTATGACTGACCTTCACTTCCACGCTTTTGCCGTTGAAGACTGCCTTGCCATAAGGAGCCAAGCGAGATTCGGTGATGCCTAAGTCGCCAACTTCTACTTCGAGTTTCTTGTCTTCAAGCGCTTTGCCAGGCAGCACGGTGTTGAGTGCGATTTTGTCTAAAGCGCGAGACTTGATGAAGTAGTAGATGCCGATGCCAAGCAATACTAAGTTGATGACCAATACGGTGATTGCGCCTTCCAAACCGATGTTGGCAAAGGCAAACCAGACGGAGCCACCCATAAACAGGGTGCCGAGAATGCCAGCAATGGACAAGCCAGGCAACAAAAAGATTTCAGCCAGCCACAACAAGAGACCGAAGATGATGCAGACTGCAATGATAAGATAATTCCAAAGCATATTTTGATGAATTTAATTATTAGATTCAAGCCAAGCAACTTCAAGGTTACGAGCCGCTTTCATCTCTTTTTTCATTGAAGAGCGAAGGGTAATCTGTTGCTGCTCCAAAGATACAATTTTATCTGAGATTTCCTTCTTTTGTTCGTCAGAACTTTTTGAAAAATCTTTGCGAAGCGATTGCAACTGAAGTTCAACTTGCGAAAGAAGCTGTTTTACAACAACATACTGCGCGTAATGAGTGCGAGCCTCATCCGATTTGAAGTCGGCAGCGGCATAATAGGTCAATTTGTCGTTGATAACAAAAGGTTCCGATTTGTTGTTGGCACTGCTCTCTTCGCCCACACCTTTGAGTTGTGGTTTTTCGTCGGAGACCACGTAGCCTTTCATCTGAGCACGAAGGACGCACTCTTCGCTTGTGCCCTCAAAGCTCTTTCTTACAACATTAGGAATAAAGGTGTAAATCATCACCTTACCAGCAGGCTGACGACGGTCGGTAGCAACCCATCCGAT
>CALEJM010000292.1 GCA_937898265.1 uncultured Porphyromonadaceae bacterium | reverse complement strand
TCGCTTTGGTCTCGGAGGCGGTGAGGTAGGTGTGGAGCACCTGTTGGTTGAGGTCGTTGGTCAAGAGGCCGTTGACTTTGTCGAAGACGGGGAGGTAGATGACGCTCTCCAACGAGTTGAAGTCGATGTCCACTTCGGGCTTAGGCTCAATGCAGAACTCCTTGCCGCTGGCCATGAGGTCTTCGATGCGAGCCACGTCGGCCATCATCAGTTGTATGTTACGGTGGTGGGCAATGTTGAGCAGTGCGTTGCGGAGCGTGAGGTCGAGGAGGCGGCGCTCCCAGATGTCGAAGCGGGTCAACTCGCGCTTCGTGTTGTCGAGGCGTGAGAGGTCGGCCTCACGACGTTGCCAGACGGTGGTGTCGCAGTCGCCGTGGTCAACGCCCTCTTCCAACGTCAGTATGCCGTCTTTCATCACGCGGCGTGGCAGTGGGAGATACTGCTCCAGGCGGCAGCGGTAGAGGTCGACATAGAGGTGGAACTGGTTGGTGTGGGCAAAGGTGCGCTCTGCTGTCGTGATGGCCTTCTCGAAGGCGGTGTGCTCGTTGGTCACGCAGGTGCACTCCAGCAGTATGAGATTGTGGACACCCTCGGCGGTGCGGAGACTGAGCCAGGAGGGGTCGTCGCAGGTGCTGTAGGGGTAGTCTGGTTGTATGAGCCAGACGGCGAGGTAGGCGTGTCCCTGCATGAAGATGATGCCGCTCTGGATGCCCACCGCCTCAAGGACGGAGGCGAAGAGGAGGGTGAGCTCGATGCAGTTGCCGAGTTTGCTCTCCAACACCTGATAGGGGAGGGTGACTCGCTGTCCCACCTGTTCGAAGCTGGCGGGTATGGAACGATAGATGATTCCTTGGTCGTGGATGGCGGCAAAGACGGCGGCTATCTGCTGTAGCACCGTCTGACTGTTGCCGCTCTGATACTCCGTGAACCCCGACTGACCGGTCTGCTCCTTGAGTCGGGCGGCAGCGCGGCGAACCACCTCTTCGATGGCGGGGTCGTTGGGGGTGACGAAGGCGGCGATGGTCTGCGGCAGCGTGGTGAGTCCGAGCCATTGGTCGTAGGCCATGAACTCGATGTCGAAGCTTTGACTGGCGAGGGTCTCGTCGTCATGCTTCACCACGATGGTGATGGTCGACGTGGTCTTCTCCGTCAGCTGCGAGAGTCGGGTGGCGTCGGGTTTGATGACGAAGTCTTTCAGACGGACACTCTTGCCGGGCTCAAGCAGCGCAATGGCTTGTCCGTTGGAGGACTCAAGCAGCTCCCCCTCGCAGGTCACGACGAGGTCGGTGAGTGTCTCGTTGCTGCGGTTGGTCAGCTTCAACTCCTGACACACAGCCTTCTTGCAGTGAACAAGGGCGTAGTTGACCGTTTTGACGTAGTCAAGTGCAATCTCAATCATTGTGCGTAGTATAGATGTTTTTTATGTTGTGAGTGGGTAAGGTTTTTATACGACATAGAGACGCCACGATGTGAAGCGCCTCTATGGGGTTGTGTCTTGTATGCCTCTGTTAGAATGCTACACCGAGGTTGAAGGAGAAGCCGTGAACGCGTGTGGCCTCGAGGTGCTGACGGGTGATGGCATAGCTGCCCATCCATTGAGCCTCCTTGAGGGTGTGCATGGTCCAGTTGAACGACATCTTGAAGTCGCCCGACTTCATGCCGAAGCCTGCCTGGGTGAACAAGCCCTTGTCCATCTGGAAGGCTTTGTCGGAGTACATCACGGTGTCTTGAGCGTAGTTGTAGGAGGCGATGTGGAACATGTTACCCACCTTGCCTTCAAAGAACACCTGCACTTTGCTGTTGTTGCCAGCCATCATCATTGGGAATAGCATGATGTCGCCATAAACTGGGATGCCGCCTGTGACGTAGGTGAATTGATGTCCATGATCGTCTTTGGCTGCGGTGAAGTCTTTCATCAAGCCGTCGACGCCGACACCGGCACCAACGAACAAGCCGAAGTCCATCAACACGCCGTGGGTGGTATAGAGACCGCCACCGAAGTGGGTGTTGTTGTCGTTCATCTTAGGGTTCTTGGTGATGAATGTGTTCATGCCCAACTCCACAGTACCCATGTAACGCACTTGGGCATCAGTCTGTTGGAAAGGCAATGCGAGCATCAAGGCGCAAAGCGCGATGCTCAGAAAAAGTCTTTTATTCATAATAGTGTAGTTTTGAATTTACGCCGCAAAGTTACTAATAAATTTATAAATTTCAAAGACCACCAATTTTTTATAAAAAGCCCCACCTCTCTCCCGAAAGGGAGAGGGTAGGGAGGTGTTCGAGGTTAAGTGAAAAGATAAAAGTGAATAGTTAATAGTTGCCCGAAGAGGTCAAAAACTTTTCACTTTTCACTTTTCTCTTTCTGGTGGTTTTCTTTCGAACCTTTCAAACCATTCTTAACTTACCCTCCTTAGGAGAGGGCCTGCTGATTATTACTTCTCGAGTATGTCCCAGAAGTCGTCGGGGAGTGTCACGTTGGTCATCTCCATGCAGCCTCTGAACAGCGGAGCCATGTCGCTCGCCTTGTAGCCGGCGATGCCGCAGCCGATGCGTGTGACGAAGAAGCGCAGCTCAAGATGCTGGCGGGCAAAGGCTTCGAAGTCGGCGATGTCGCGCTTCAGGGGCTCGATGCCGCTCATGGAGTTGATGGCGTAGCTCTGTCCCTGCATGCCGTGTCCTTGTCCCCAGACGGCGCCGAAGTGGGTGACGGCGGCGCGGGCTGCCCCTCCGCCGTGCATGCCGTTGGCGTTGCTGCCAAAGACGAAGACCTCGTTGCTGTTGAGTTTGCTGATGTGTCGTGGTGTGATGCGTTGTGGATCTGTCATTGTGGTAAGTGTTTAGATGTTATCGGTTTTGAAGGTAATCGACAAACGCCCTCGGGAGACTCACGTTGGTCAGGTGGTAGGCCGGTGCGAAGTGGTGAGCTACCCTATAGACGTTGTAGCCGCCGTGTCCGCAGCCGATGGCGGTGACGTAGAAATGAATCTCCGGATGTTGCGTTGCAAAGGTAATGAATTTTTCTATCTCGTAGACCATGTGGTCGTAGCCGACTCCGACGGTGGGGATGGCATAGCTCTGTCCTTGTGGACCAGAGCTCTGACCCATCCCGGCTCCGAAGTGCTTATAGGCATAGCGTGCCCCTCCGCCGTGGTGGATGCCCTTGCTGTTGCTGCCGAAGACGAACATCTCGTTGTGTCGGAGCTGGGTCAGCACCGTTGGGGTGTAGCGGTCGTAGGGTTCGGCACTCGAAGCGGGGGAGTGGCTGGCGTCGTGTTCCTCGAAGAAGTGTTCGCGGAAGTCGGCATCACCGTTCTTCACCCTTTCGTACCACCGTTGGCGCTCGTAGTTCTCCTTCTTGAACATATCGGTGGTGCCTGCGCTGTTGCTCTCCCACGCCATGGCGTTGTGGATGCCCATCTTGCTGGCTTCAAGCACCACGTCTTGGTTGGCGCCGATGTAGGTGAACACCACGCCTCGCTGACTCATCTCCTGAATCAGAAGTGCCACGTCGCGACTCGTATAGCGGACGCTGGCATTCTCCATGCCGTCGGTGATGATGGTGACCAATGCCTTGTCGTCGGCGCGGAGTTTGCTCTTCAGGGCGATTACCGACTCACAGATGGCGTCGTAGAGGGCTGTGCATCCCTCGGTGCTGTAGTCGGAAGCGATGATGGGGCGAGCCTGTTGGGCAGGACATTCGATGATGGTCTTCAGGTAGTTGTTGCCGCCGTTGAACGTGTTGATGGTGAGATACTGCTCAAGAGCGTTGTCGACTTTGAGCTGGCGACGGATCGTCTTGATGGTCTCGTTGACACCGTGGAGTGCCTCCTCGTAGATGCAGCACATACTGCCACTGGCATCGAGGATGATCAGATTATAGATTTTCATAATTGTTGTGTGTTTAGTGTTGCATATTGAGTCTGCTTCTTTAGGCAACCTCGCGGAAGTTGAAGACAAAGAACTCGCGGTCGAGGTGTTCTACCATGCGTCGACTGTGGAATATCTCGTTTCGCTTGGTGCGGAGAGCCTCCCGTGTCGGACTGTTGTAGCGGCGGTGGTTGATTTGTGCCACACGCTTCTCGATGAAGCGTTTCGCCTTACGGCGGATGTTGCCGCGTGTGTCGCCGTTCTCCAGCGCCTGTTCCATGGCGTCGTTGTTGATGAAGAACTTGTTGTTGCTGATTTCAAAGAGTTGCTTTGTCTGTTTCATTGTGTGAATGTTTTTTTGATGTTATTGTTGATTGTTCCCGTGGCGGGCCACAGATATAATGCAGATGTTTGTAAAATGTGATGTGTGGGGGGCGAAAAAATAATTAGCAATTAGCAATGAGTAATGAGCAATTGTTTGGGTTCGAGGTGTTCGAAGTGTTCGAGGGGTTTTACCTTTCGAACCTTTCTCAACCTTTCGAACGTTTCTTAACTTTTAAAGTTTGGGTTTGAGCGCTTGAGTAAAAAACACTAAATGATGTTTTGTGTCTAAAAGAACCTCAGTGTTGGGGCGACTGAGGTCCTGTTTTTGGGGTTAGAACTCGAGACGTTTGCCGATCTGGCGCTTGCTGTTGTAGTCGGAGTCGCTGCGGTAGTCCTTTGTTCTGTTGTATGCCT
>CALEJM010000291.1 GCA_937898265.1 uncultured Porphyromonadaceae bacterium | reverse complement strand
GAAGAGACCGTCAAGACAGCCCGTCGCCTTGAGGCTCGCTTCAAGGAACTTGTGCCTGAAATCCGACTCATCAACTCATCAGCCGGTTCACAGGACGACGGCGGTATGTCTGCCTTGTTCAACAATACCACCAACAACAAGATTCAGATGACTGTCAACTGCGGTAAGAAATACCAACGCGAACGTGACATCTTCACTATCGCCGAGATTCTTCGTAAAGAGATGGCCAATTATCCAGAGATTATCGACTACTCAGCCCAAATCAGTAGTGGTATGGGTGGCGGTGGCGCTCAAACCGTTGACGTAGAGATTTATGGCTACGACTTCGACAAGACCTCTGCTATGGCCAACGAATTCAAATATACCATCCAGCAGGAGGTGTCTGGTGCCCGCGACGTCATGATCAGTCGTGATAAAGACCGCTCCGAACTTAAGATTATCGTCGACAAGGAGAAGGCTACCCGTCTGGGTCTCAGCTCTGCCATGATTTCAAGCTACCTCCGTAACCGTGTCAACGGTATGACTGCTGGTTACCTCAAGGAGGACGGCGATGAATACAACATTATGGTTCGTTTGAAAGAGGACGACCGCAATTCAACTACCGATATCGAGAACCTCACCATCCCAACCCCAACAGGTCGTCAGGTGAAACTCTCTGAGATTGCCTCTATCGGCGAATACTGGGCTCCTCCTACCATCGAGCGTAAGAGTCGTCAACGCTACGTCAAAGTGTCTGTTACCCCTCACGACGTCTCCTTGGGCGAACTCGCCACACAGATTCAAGACGTGGTCGACAAGACCTCATTGCCACAAGGTATCGTTGTTCGTTTGGCAGGTAGCTACGAAGACCAACAGGAGAACTTCAGCAACATGGGCTTGCTCATGATCCTTATCGTCATCCTTGTGTACATCGTGATGGCTTCACAGTTTGAGAGTCTCTCAAAACCAGCTATCATCATGCTGGCTGTGCCATTCGCTATCTCTGGTGTAATCATCGCCCTCTTGGTTACCGGCACCTCATTGGATATGATTGGCGCCCTCGGTGTCATCATGTTGGTTGGTATCGTAGTTAAGAACGGTATCGTGCTTGTGGACTACATTGACCTCATGCGTGAGCGTGGTTACGAAATGAACACCGCTATCGAGATGTCAGGTGCAAGTCGTCTCCGTCCTGTATTGATGACCGCCTTCACCACCATCCTCGGTATGGTGCCTATGGCATTGAGTACCGGCGTAGGTTCTGAGATGTGGCGTCCAATGGGTATCGTCGTTATCGGTGGCCTCTTGGTCAGCACCGTCATCACCCTGCTCATCGTTCCTGTCTTCTACTCCTTGATGTCAAAGAGCGATAAAGACCGCCAGGAAGAGCGTCGTCGCGAGTTTATCTTCATGCAACTCAGTGCCGACCCAACTCCAAAAGAACCAAAAGAAGAATAGTAATCTCATAGCACTCCTGCCTCCTTCGTGGGGCGGGAGTCTATCATAACACTACAACAATGAAATCTGTATTTATCATATACAACCAGGCTAACACCGAGCGCGTAGAGTATATGCTCGATGAACTTGGCATCTCTGGCTTCACCTATTTTGAGAACGTGCAAGGTCGCGGAACCAATGGCGGTGAACCTCGTCGTGGCACCCACACCTGGCCTGAGATGAACTCTGCCATCATCACCGTGGTTGAAGATGACAAAGTTGCTCCACTTCTTGAGTCTGTCAAGAAACTGGACAAACGTAACACCACCGTTGGCATTCGTGCCTTCGTCTGGAACGTAGAACAAACCGTCTAAAACCCAATCGCTTTATGGAACAGCATCGTGCCGGTTTTGTCAACATCGTAGGCAACCCTAACGTCGGTAAATCCACCCTGATGAATGCGTTGGTAGGTGAGCGTATTTCTATCATCACCTCCAAGGCTCAGACCACACGCCATCGCATCATGGGCATCGTCAACGGTGAGGATTTCCAGATGGTCTATTCCGACACCCCAGGCGTCTTGAAGCCTAACTACAAACTGCAGGAATCGATGTTGGAGTTCTCGCAGTCGGCGCTCACCGATGCCGACGTGCTCCTCTATGTCACCGACGTGGTCGACTCTGCCGAGAAAAACGCCTTCTTCCTTCAGAAAGTGCAAGCTATGGCTGCCGACCCTGCCTGTCCGACCAAAATCATTCTTATCATCAACAAGATTGACCTCATCGACCAACCACGTTTGGAGGAGTTGGTGGCTTTCTGGCATCAGGAACTTCCTACTGCCGAGATTTTCCCAATCTCAGCCATTGAGAAATTCAATATCGAGCCGCTCTTCAAGCACATCAAAGATTTACTCCCTCAGTCGCCACCGTTCTTCGACAAAGACGCCTTGACCGACAAGCCAGAGCGTTTCTTCGTCAACGAGATTGTCCGCGAGAAGATACTCCTCAACTACGACAAGGAGATTCCATATTCAGTGGAAGTGGCTGTAGAGAGTTTCAAAGAAGAAGACAATATCATCCGTATCTCAGCCGTCATCTTCTGTGAGCGCGAATCGCAGAAAGGCATCCTTATCGGTAAGGGCGGCAAGGCACTTCGTAAGGTAGGCATTGAGGCAAGAAAAGACCTCGAGGCTTTCTTTGGTAAACAAATCTTCATTGAACTGTTTGTCAAGACCGAGCGCGACTGGCGCAACCGCGAACAGAAGCTCCGCTCCTTCGGCTACCGCCTCGAGCATAAATAACAGCACAAAACCCTTCAACCCATAAAACACGTCCCGAAATCCTTCGAGGCGTGTTTTTTTTGTCCCAAAATCAGTCTAAACTCACCAAAAAATACGTACCTTTGCCTTGCATTTAGAAAAACAACACACTCAATGAAAAAATTCCTGCTTATCCTTATGGCTACCGTTACGCTTGTTGCCAATGCGCAAGACATGAAGTTGCCTGCGCCTCAAACTACTGTTGTCAAGAAACAGCCTAACATGACTGTTGTTGAGGCACTCATGACCCGTCACTCTGTTCGCAAATACACCGAGCAGAAACTCTCCAATCAGATGATCAGCAATGTCTGCTGGGCTGCCATTGGTGTTCAACGCGACAAAGACCATCGTACCAACCCTACAGCACGTAACTTCCAAGAGATTCGTCTCTTTGTGCTTACTGAGGCTGCTGCCTACGAATACATCGCTGAAGACAACAACCTCCGTTTTATCATGGAGGGTGACTTCCGCAAGCTCATGGCTTCCAACGGCGAGGGTTCTGGTTTCTCTCAAGACTTCGTGATGGAGGCTCCGGTCTCTCTCGTTCTGGTCTACGACCTCGACCTTTTCAAAGGTGGCGACGAGGAGCATGCCCGTCTGATGAGTCTTGTTGACGCAGGTATTGCTTGCCAGAACATCAACCTCTACTGTCAGTCTGTTGGCTTGGCTACCGTTCCACGTGCTACGATGGACATCGAGCAACTCCGTGAGGTGCTTCAGTTGAACGACCGTCAGTTCCCAATCATGAACAACCCTATCGGTTTCGAGAAACGCTAATCCCTTCTCGCTAAAAAAATAAAAGACGAACCCGTTTTGGATTCGTCTTTTTTTATCTCTTATTCGAATTGTATTCTTGCTATTCGCGGTCGTTTTTTCTTGTCTTTGCCTCGGTGAAGGTAGACGAGTGCGCGTCCTTTACTGCCAACGGCGAGGTTTGTATTGGCCTCCTCGGCAATTTGTAAATCCAGAAAACCGTTTGTGAACATCTCGCTCTCTTCTCCGTTAGCTTTTTGGAAATCGGAAAGCGTCTCCACGATAGAATGGACCTTATCGGTCAATTCCCAAGTGCAGAAGCCCTTTTCTTTGTTGATGGCGGTGATTGTCAACTCGCGCCAAGGAAACTCCTCTGCGAGCCTTTCTTGTGGTTTGTAGGTGTTGACAACGATAGCAATTTTGAAACCGCTGTTCTTCGGTATGATTGGGACAAACTCCACCAAGCTATCTTGTTCTGCCTTGACGAAACGTTGACCCGAAGAGACGAAGTGACGCGACTGTCCGTCGTAGATATGGATGTGTTCGTGCTCGGCGTCGTGATGCTCCACGAAGCCCACCTCTGTCTTGAATAGGTCGGTGATTTTATGTTTTGAGAGCATCGTCTCAATCACTTTGAGTCCCTTGTCCCTTTTGCGCAAAATGACATCGTAGACCTGACCGATGTTGACATAGTTTCTTTTCTTAGGGTCGGAGGTGAGCGGATTACCTTTCAGGAGGTGCATCTCGCAGGTGAGCGATTCCCCTTCGGTGTTGGTCAGTTGCACGAAATAGAGATGACGTTCGTTGGACACCGTGTGAATCACTTTGGTCACCACCATAGGACAGATTGGGAGATAGCCGTAGTGGTCGGTCAGTTCGAAGTCGAGATGTTCCTCGGGGCGTAGCATCAGCGAGTGGTAGACCTGTTTGACCATCCTCTCCGTCAGCGCGGGGTAGGTCTTGCCGTCTTTGCCCTTTTGGGGGTTGAAATCGTCGGGACGGAGGTTCTCGTTGGGTTTCCAAAGATTGAGAAATGGGATATAGTGGAACTCGGGAAACAGCGCAGCCATCTTGGTGGCGGCTTTCAGCAGTCCGGAGTAGAGGAACGACGGGCGTTCCAAGGGGAGTTGGAGTGCCTCCGCCAGCATCTGTCGGCATCTCAATGCGCCTAAATCCTCGGCGTGACGTATGATGGCGGAGCAGAGGGCACCTACGTAGCGCTCCACGACTTCCTGGGGTGCTGAGTCTGCCTCTGCGTAGAGTTTCCTCAACTCATCGATTCTCTCTTCAAAAGTCTCTTCCATAGTTGTAGATGTTTGGGATGCAAAGATAGCGATAGTTTTTCAAACAGACTACCTCACCTCCAGCAACTCGTTGATGTCGGTTGTGTAGCAGCGGGAGCGGTATTTGTGGCTGATGAGGTCGCGGAAGTTGAGTGCCTCGCCGGTCTGTTCGTCGACAGGAAACTGCTGAACGCCAAGAATCATCGTGTCGCGTCCCATGCGATGGTTGATCTTGTCGACCACCTCGCTGAGTCGGTTGAGCTTGTTGCGCTGCTCGGGAGTCACCGTGTCGAAGAGGTCTTGTTGGATAGCGTTGCGACTGGAGACACCGCTGACGATGACGCCTGCCCGTTTGTATTGATACCCCTTACGGTAGCAGCGACGGAAGGCGCGGAGTGCAGCCAGAACAATCTCGTGGTTGGAAAATTGCAACAATGATGCCCTTAATATCTCAAATTGATTTTGTTGTTTGTGCAAGTGAACGCGATGCCTTATTACTTGAAAATAAACTGATAAAAAAGTATAAACCATTTTTTAATAGTATGTTAAAAGATGATAAAGGTTATACTTATATAAAATTATCAATTCAAGAAGATTTCCCTAAATTAACAACAACTCGCAAAAAATTAAAAGATAATGCTATTTATTTTGGACCATACCCCAAAATATCAAATATAAAATATTTACTTAATTTTCTATG
>CALEJM010000290.1 GCA_937898265.1 uncultured Porphyromonadaceae bacterium | reverse complement strand
TGCCAGATGTCCGTTGTGGATGGGGTTGAACGAGCCGCCGTAGAAAACGATATCCATGCTTAGGCTTTGAGGTAGTTGTCGACTACAGTCTGAATCTCACGTTTAGCCACCTCGAGATCATCGTTGATAATCACCGTGTCGAAATGTTTGGCGTAGGTCAACTCTTCGGCAGCTTTGTTGACGCGTTTCTCAATCATCTCCATCGTATCGGTCTGACGTGCAAGCAGACGTTGACGCAGTGCTTCAACTGATGGTGGTTGGATGAAGAGGGCGAGAGCTTGCGAGCCGTAGATACGTTTCACGTTGACTGCGCCCTTGACGTCGATGTCGAGAATCACGGTCTTTCCCTCTTTCAGCGCCTTATCGATAGGCTCTTTCAGTGTGCCGTAGAAACAGCCTGGATACACCTCTTCGTATTCCAGAAACTTGCCCTCTTGGATAGCAGTCTGAAACTCCTCGGTAGAGAGGAAGTAGTATTCCACGCCGTTCTGTTCCTTGCCGCGTGGGGCGCGACTGGTGGCGGACACAGAGAAGGTCAATTCGTAACATTCCTGGATGAGGTGGTTGATGAGTGTGCTTTTTCCTGAGCCAGATGGGGCGGAGACGATGATGAGTTTGCCTGACATAGTCTATGATTTGTTTTTAAGGATAATCCAGATGATGATAGGTGCGCCGATGAGAGAGCTCACGGCATTGAGGGGAAGAGTGTAGCCGTTGGATGGCAGTTGGGTAGCGATGTCGCAGAGCAGCAGCAGAGCCGCACCGCAGACCACACAACCTGGCAGTGTGATGGCATGGTTTGAGGTCTTGAGGATTCCTTTCACAAGATGTGGAACCGCCATGCCTACGAAGGCGATAGGACCTGTGAATGCCGTTGTAGCACCAGCCAATAGGGCTACAGAGATGATGATCTGCAGACGTGTTCGCTTGATGGAGATGCCAAGTCCCTGAGCATAGTTCTCACCAAGGAGCAGGGCATTGAGTTGCTTGATGATGGCAATGGAGAGAAGAATGCCGAGTAGAGCAATCGGGAGCATCACCTTCATATAGTTCCACGAGACGGCAGAGAGGCTGCCGAAGGTCCACACCACAAACAATTTCAGTGAGTCGGGGTTGCTGTGGTTTTGGAGAATGGTGACCACCGAGCCTGCTATCTGACCGAACATCGTGCCGATGAGCAGCAGCGACACAGCCTGTTTGATGCGGAACGAGACACCCAACATGAGTGCCAATACGCAGCTTGCACCCAATGTGGCTGCAATGATGATGCCCCAACCGTTTGCCACCGACGAAAACATGGATGCAACGGAGGCAGAACCGAGGGTGAAGAGTGCCACGCCGAGCGTAGAACCTGAGCTGATGCCCAAAACATAAGGACCTGCCAACGGATTGTGGAACAGCGTCTGCATCTCCAAGCCTGCTACTGAGATGGCAGCTCCGACCACCACGGCAGTGATGGCCTTGGGGAGTCGGAAGTTGAAGATGATCTCGTGGTAGATTTCGTGGTTGCTAAAGAGTTCGCGTAGCGGTATGTTGACACTTCCCACAAGGATGTCGGCCACGAAAAGCAGCAGCGTCACCACCACCATGGCGAAAACCTTGCCCCAAATCATTATGTTTGTTTGCCCTTTCAAACTGTTGCTCTGTTATTTGAGTTTGATAATATAATAAGGTGTGTGGTTGGGTACCATCTCAGGATGGAATGCCCAGACAATATCTTTCAGCAGCACCTCGGGGTGAACCACGCCGCTCTCCCAATAGTCGTTTGCCATAGAGCCAGGGAGCACCTTGCCCATGAAGGCGTAGACCTCGCCGTTCTTCAAGGGGTCGAAGAGTTTGTGACGTTCGTCCATCTCTGCCAACTCCTTGAGGGTAGCCACAGGAGCGTTCATCCAGAGGTCAACATGCTTGAAGTTCTTCAGCACGGTCTCGAAGCTGAGTGGCAGACTGCCCAATGAAGAGTCGTTGGCATAGAAGTATTCGGCACCGGCATCTTTCATCAGCGTAGCCATATAGCTTTGTCCGCTTGGCATATACCATGTGCCTTTGTAGTTGTTGCCCAACATAATCGTAGGTTTGTGACCTACCAAAGCCACAGCCTTCTTGGTGTCAAGATAATCTTGCTCCATAGTGTTGAAGAGGGCGTGTGCTTCTTGCTCCTTATTGAAGAAAACGGCAA
Source organism: uncultured Porphyromonadaceae bacterium (assembly GCA_937898265.1). Lineage (GTDB taxonomy): Bacteria > Bacteroidota > Bacteroidia > Bacteroidales > Paludibacteraceae > HGM05398. Next base: position 1,505 of record CALEJM010000290.1, on the reverse strand, counting down.
TCAACTTAATCCATTCGGCACGTCCTAAAGGGTTTTCCTCCATCCATTCGTTGTTGAACAGCAGAGGCAAACCCACCTCAAAGAGGCGTTTTGTATTCTCGTCCTGCATGCTGTAGACCGAAGCCATCAGCACGTCGGGTTTGGCAGCTAAGAGTCGCTCAATATTCACGTTGGTAGCGTCGCCGAGGTTCACCACCTTGCCTGAGTCGGCAGCTGTGCGCATCTGTTCGTTGTAGAGCAGTTCCGGACCGCAGAGGCAGTTCACCTTGTCAAGCAGACCGAGCACATCGAGTTCGCCCACATGGGTGCACGACGTAATGCCAATGGAGTGGATTGGAGTCACGATTTTCTTGCCGTCGGACGGAACGGGTACGTCGTTGTTGTCCACCAGATAATAGATGCAGAGTTCGCCCTCGCCGGAGAGCTTGTCGTGAACTAACACACGGCGGTAGTTTGGGTGATACGACACCTCGAAACCGTCGGCATATTTCACCGTCATCACGCTGTCGGCTTCTTCCAACTCCACGTCAGCATCCTTGCTCTTATTGCTTGAGCATGAGAAGCAAGAGGCCATGATGAGAGCCGCTGAAGCCAATAACCAAAATTTTTTACACATACTTTTATTACTCGTTTTTTCCATATACAATTAATTTGCAAAGGTAACCATTCTTGACGAGAAAGAGCCCCTTTGTAACCGAAAAAATCACCATCCCGAAGCTTTCCGACTTGATGTTCTGTGGGTCTGTAGAAAAAAACATTGCAAAAATGCGGTGCAATCAAATAAAGTTAGTATTTTTGCGCTCCAATTCTGCGGGGCTGTATTGGATTTTGACAGCGAGCAGGAGAGGTCTGTAAGCATGCAGTGCGTTGTCGGATAGCACTTAAATCATAGCTGGCAAACAGTAACTGGCGAAACAAATTACGCTCTTGCTGCATAACCGAAGCACAGTAGGTTATCTTTATCCTGCGCAAGGCGCGGGAGCAAGACATCTCTCAAATGCCGAGTCCCAAGGCGGTTTGGTTCAGAGGTGTAGTAATATTGGGAATAGTCTGACCCTGCCGTGAGGGGAGGATGAAGTTTTTTAGCGGATAAGGCACAGGTTGGTGGCTTCGGTCTTGCTTGTGCACGAAAATCGAAGGCGAAGATAAGCATGTAGAAAGCATTCAGCTTCCTCGTTTGGACACGGGTTCGACCCCCGTCAGCTCCACGAAGCGCATCTCATCAGATGCGCTTTTTTTGTGCCCCTTGTCGTAGCATTACTGTTGAAAAACAGCAAACCCCAAGAAGCATTGAATCTTCTTGGGGCTGCCAAAGGTTGGAGACCTACTTAGGCCACTTCACTCGTCGTGGTCTCGGGAGCATCAACAACGCTCTCGGATGTCGTGTCCGACTCCGACTGCTCGTTGGATGATTCCGTCGTGGTCGATTCTTCCGAGTTGTTGCTCTCTGCCGCATGGTTCTGATTCGCGATGAGTGTGGCACGGCTCTTCGAGATAGTGCTGTA
>CALEJM010000289.1 GCA_937898265.1 uncultured Porphyromonadaceae bacterium | reverse complement strand
CCGCACTGCAACGTCTGCATTATCCTGCTGCCACGTTGCAAGATTTTTACAAAAGCTGTTTCCAAGACGCCTTCGGGCCAGAACATCTGATGTCTAACTCGCCCGAAGCTTTCGAAAACGCCCGTCAGTATCTTGCCAAAGAGGGGGAATATCTCCATGCGCAAAACCTCAAGACAACAGGCATTCCTTATTACGAGCAGGTGGGTTTTCGTGGTAATTTCTACCGCGTCAGTCTGGAGCTGATTGAAGACGGCGTAGTCCCTTTTGATGTCTTTACCTTAGCGTTTCAGCACAGCATGAAGGACTTCCAACTCCCTTCTGTTGAGGCTTGGCGTAAAGAGTGGACCGAGGCGCTTCAGATTGCTGACTTCAAGGAACTTCCTCACTACGCTGAAGACGTCAAGACCATCGATTCCCTCTTGGCGCTCGGACATTATGCCTACCACCATTCCCGCGCGTTCAACGAGGTATATCATCCGCATTACCGACTGATTGCGAAGACGGTCTTCGAGCAAGAGATGTTGCCGTATCTCTCTACGGCCGTACCTTACGAGTTGTGTCACAACTATTTCGTTCGCAACGACGTCGACGAAGTTCCTTTGTGTATCTATTCTCAAGAGGAGTTCTCCCGCTATTTCGGCATGGGTGCCTTCATGGGTAAAGGTGGCGAGGTGACTCCGATTGACTTCAACGAATCGTTCGTCATCGCCATTGCTCCAGAGGCAAGCTACACCTACGTCGAACTCAAACCATTCCTTTTGAAACTGTCGGATAAAGGACTCTATTTCTGTTACGAAACCATCACAGGAGCAGAACTGACCTTTGAGTCGCGTCCCGTGCTCCTTGTCAAAGTGGCAAGGAAATACCGTCTGCCGGTCTCTGTCAGCACGATAGAAAGTAGAGCAGAGTAGTTTCACGCTATAACGAAAGAAAAGGATTACCAACCGCGGTAATCCTTTTTTTGTTGTTGTTTGGACATAAAAAAACTCCCGACGTGAAAGTCGGGAGTTGAGTGTTATGGTCGGGAAGTCTTAGAGTCTTTCCAAAACATCAACAAGGAGAGTCCAGAATTTCTGGGTGTCGCCGATGTGGAGACGCTCGTCTGGTGAGTGAACACCGCGCATGGTAGGACCAACAGAAACCATGTCCATCTCTGGATATTTGGTTGAGAACAAACCGCATTCGAGACCAGCGTGGATAGCTTTGATGACAGCTTTCTTGCCGAAGAGACGCTCGTAGCTCTCTGCGATGGTGTTGGCAATGGCTGATTTTGGATTTGGTTTCCAACCTGGGTAGCCGTCGCTGTGTTCCACTTTGGCGCCGATAGCCTTGAACTGACTCTCAATCATCTGAGCCATAGCGTATTTAGCTGGTTCAACAGAGCTGCGTTGGCTGGTAACGATTTGAACGTGGTTTTCGTCAATCATCTTCACAGAAGCGAGGTTTGAAGAGGTCTCAACCAAGCCTGGCATATCGATGCACATGCGGTGAACAGCGTTTGGACAGCCGTCGAGGGCGTAGATGAGTTTGCGTGTTGTGGCGCGTTCCATCACGTAGGCAGTGCGTTTAGTGCTCTCAAGTTCAGCAGCGAAGTTAGGCTCGGTGGCGCTGTATTCGTTTTCGATGTCGGCAATGAAGTGGTTGAGCTGGATGCGAACCTCTTCTTTGTATGACATAGGCACAGCGGCTACTGCGGTAGCTTCGCGTGGGATAGCGTTGCGGAGGTTGCCACCGTCGAAAGATACGAGACGGAGCTCGGTTTGGTTAGCCACCTTGGCAAGGAAGCGGGCGAGGAGTTTGTTGGCGTTGGCACGACCTTTGTTGATGTCGTCGCCAGAGTGACCGCCTGACAAACCTTTGACAGCCACACGGAAATAGAACATATCCTTTGGAGCTTCGGCGCGACGGAAACGGAGTGTGCAGAGGGTGTCGATGCCGCCTGCGCAACCGATGAAGATCTGATTCTCAGTCTCAGAGTCGAGGTTGATGAGTGTCTTGCCGGTCAAGGTGCCTGGTTTCAAGCCGAAAGCGCCAGTCAAGCCGGTCTCTTCGTCAACGGTGAAGAGGCATTCCAAAGCTGGGTGTTTCAACTCTTTTGAATCCATGACAGCCAACATGGCAGCCATACCGATACCGTTGTCGGCACCGAGGGTGGTTCCTTTGGCCTTCACCCATTCGCCGTCGATGTAAGTCTCGATGGGGTCTTTGAGGAAGTCGTGTTTTACGTCGCCGTTTTTCTCGCAAACCATATCCATGTGTGCTTGGAGCACAACGGTTGGGTGGTTTTCGTATCCAGGAGTTGCTGGCATGCGCATCAGCACGTTGCCAGTTTCGTCGGTTGTGGTCTCAAGTTTGTGGTCTTTGCCCCATTTTTGAAGATAAGCAATGATTTGTTTCTCTTTCTTTGAAGGGCGTGGCACTTGGCAAATGGCGTCAAATTGACTCCAAAGTGCTTTTGGTTCAAGATTTTTCATATCTAAAGAAATTATTGATTGTTCTATGTGAAAATTTAGTCTCGCAAAGGTAGTAAAATTCTTTGATTTCAGTTGCAGAATTGGTCAAAAAATCTCATCTGCAATTACGACAACCGTTGTGTGCGCCCAAGAAAACGTTGGAAGAATGGCCCATTGTTCCGACGTTGAATAGAAACTCTTGTGACTCTTTAACTTATCATATTTTGTAGTCTCAAGAAATATTCTTATTTTTGCAGTCGATATGCAATGGCTATATACTTTCGTCGTAATTTTGGCTTTGGTGGCCATCTCGTTCCTTTTGTTGGGGGTTAAAGTCTTCTTTACCAAAGGGGGAAGATTTCCGAATACCCACATCGGTGCGAGCAAGGCGATGAAGGACCGTGGCATCAACTGTGCGCAGTCGCAGGACCGCGAGGCGCAGCGCAACGACAAATTGAAATAATACAACACATAAAATATGAGAAAATTTTACTCTATTCTATTGGCTGCTTTGGCAATGGTATCATTGGCTGCTTGCGGCGACAAACAAAACGATTCTAAAGACTCAAAACCAGTGTCAACAGTATCTGCTGGCGACGCTATCACTGCCATCGCCATCGTTGATCTCGATTCCATCATGGCAAAATATGAGTTCGCTATCCAAGCCAACGACGAGCTGATGAGCGAGGCAGAGAACGCACGTGTCAACCTCAATCAGAAAGCCCGTTCTTTGGAAAACAAGATGGCTGACTTCCAGAAGAAGGTTGACAACAACGCCTTCTTGAGTCAAGACCGCGCTCGCTCTGAGGCTGAGAAACTCCAACGTGAGCAACAGAGCCTTGAGGAACAGTCTAACCAACTCGGCATGAAGCTCCAAGAGAAACAGATGGAGTTGAGCCTCCAACTTCAAGACAGCGTTGACAACGCCTTGAAAGTGTTGAACAAAGACGGTCGCTACTCATTGGTTTTGACCACCAGCGCTTTGTCTGGCAATATCCTCTACAACGATCCTGCTCTCGACATCACAGACGAGCTTCTCGAACTCTTGAATAAACGCTACGGCAAGAAATAATCCTCCTGCCGATACACAATAAGAGGAGATGTCGGTTCCCCGACACCTCCTTTTTTATCCCGATACATTATAAAATATATGGAAACTCCTTATAACGAACCTCAGCCGCCAAAGCCAGAAAACGAACGTGGCAACGTCCTCTTTCGCTTTGTCCGCCAACTGATGAATATCGCCGGCGACACCGACGTGGATGCTACCATACATAACATCTCCAACAACACCGAGTTCAAGGGGGTGAACGTCTGGTTGCTCATCTTTGCTATCTTGTTGGCCTCTGTGGGACTGAACGTCAACTCCACCGCCGTCATCATTGGTGCGATGTTGGTATCACCGTTGATGGGACCTATCATGGGACTCGGTCTGGCGGTAGGCATCAGCGACAACGAACTGCTTCATAAATCGTTGAAGAATCTCTTGGTGATGGTATTGTTACAAAGGTTAATGTATCTGAGGGTGATATTAATGCTCCTAATTCAACTATTATAAC
>CALEJM010000288.1 GCA_937898265.1 uncultured Porphyromonadaceae bacterium | reverse complement strand
TCGAGCCCTTCGCCGCGCTCCTCAATCGTGGCCACCACCATCGGTTCGCCTCGGTAGAGCAGGGTGTCGCCCACCTGAAGCAGCGAGATCTCCACCGCATCGTAGAGGTCCATGTTGTAGAACTTCACCGTCAGCGTGCTATCCTCCCAGTCGATACTGTTGGAGGCAAACACCGCCGGAAGGGTGCAGTCCTGAAGCGAGTCGGCAGCCAACGGGATGGCAGGCAGCGGCTCAATACGTTGATGCTTGGTCTTGGGGGCGCAGCAGCAGAGCAGCGCCACGAGTGCTGTGAGGGCAATGAGTTTGAATGGTTTCATTGTGTGAATATGTTTTTGGCTTCTGGGGTGAGAAGGGGTTCTGCAACGTCGTAGGGGAGCACAAACTGCGGCATCCCCTCGGAGTAGGGCGCAATCTCATACTGTTGGTAGATGAGGCGGAGACCTTCCTCCGTAGGCTCTGGCTCGTACTTCGGCAGCGGTATGATGCCGCGCTTCGGGTTGAACTTATCGTCAAGGTCCCACGCACGGTTGATCGCCTCGGTGAGTTCCGGCTCAAACTGGTGGAAATAGGTGAGGAGACCCTTGCGGAGTTCCCCTTGCAAGGCAGCCTGGGCATCGGGGGTGAAGAACGGCGCGATCTGCTCGCCTGTCTGGAGGCTGAAGGTCATCGGACCGGCTCCGGTGACGCCGCCGTGGGCACCGCCGAGATAGAAGTAGTTCTCGCTTCGGAAAACGACATAGCGGTTGGTCTGACTGACCTTGGAGACCTTTATGCGGCACTCCCAGGGATAGTACGACTCATCGGCTTCGGCGATGGCGTTGAGTGCATCCGTGAGTTGCTGAGCGTAGTAGTGCACACAAGCCTGGTGGTCGCCTCTATCGCCCTTGTAGGCGTCGAAGAGAGGCTGTGGACCGGCACCGCGTGTCTCGTAGTCGAGTTGTGCGAGCAGAGTCTCGCAGATGGCGGAGTCGACGGCAGAGGAACCCGTAGGGAGTTCCATGGACAGGGTAGTGACGCAGTAGTCGGTAGAGTCGGCGAAATCGATGACCTCGGTAGGGCACGACTTGCGTGTGCATGCCACAGTGAGGAGCATGCAGAGGAAGAGAAGTGTAGTCTTAGTTTTCATGTTGTGATAGGTTTGTCTTGGCAGCATCTTGACTCGCGTCCGTCGCTGTCTCGATGTAGAGAGAACGCAGAAAAAGGCGTTTTATTGTGCCTCGGCCTTGTCGGGGGGAAAAAAAGTGCCTGTCGATATCGTCGTTTTCAACAATATGTCTTACCTTTGCAGTGCACAAAAAATAGCAAAATTGAAATAAAGCTCTGTAAGGTCTAGCTCGTGAGAGTTGGGCCTTAATTTTTGGCGCTAAAACAAGTTCGTGAATAAATAACGTGTGGTCCTCCCGACCGCCGCATACCACAAAGCCTCGCTCCAACACGGAACGGGGCTTTTATCAACGAAAACGAAAACCTTAACGGGAACTTTTTGGACGATGGGAAAGAAATCTTCAATGAAAAACTAAGGCCTAACTCAGTCAACGGCTCACTGAACGTGCCGACCTGACTAAATTAGACCTTTTTGAAAACTCCCAAACTGCAGGCATTTCTGAACGAACCCAATCTTCGTACATATCCTACCATTCAAGAGTTATCTGGGTGCAAATATACATCATTTTCTTGATATGGACAAAGGAACAGGGGATAGAAAAACGGACAATCTTTCGTATTTTTGCACCCTCGGAAACACCACCCCTACGAGATGTAAGTTTATTCCATAATTTTGATGCTTTGATTATAGAATTTATTATATCTTTGCAAAAAATAATTTGATATTCAAATAATATGAAACAGACCTTTATCATCAACGGCATGAACTGCAATCATTGTCGTACATCGGCAGAGAAAGCCATCTGCTCCGTGGCAGGTGTTA
>CALEJM010000287.1 GCA_937898265.1 uncultured Porphyromonadaceae bacterium | reverse complement strand
TGCAGGCCCAGTTTTTTTAGTTTTTATTAGTTATATTCTTATTCTCCATTTTTTTACGCTGTAGTTCAAGGTCGGTCAAGGAGGATTGTGTTGCGTATAACGTTGCTTTGGCTTGATTGACAGCCAGTTCATCCATCTTTCCGACCTCGCGTAGAGTCTCAATAACCTGCAGCGTTGCCGACTGATTGATAATGCTTTGTTGCGTAATTTCGTATTGTCGGTCGAGCATGATAAGCGTGTAGTAGGCGTTGCAGATGTTGGCTATGAGTTGGATTTGTTCGTAAACCAACTGGTCGTGCGCTTGCAGATTGTTGGCTATAGCAACTTGTTTTTCACCACTTTGTCTTCCGCCTAACGAGAGTTCCCATTCCATTGTTATTGGTAGAGAGTAGCTGAGAACGGCTGATTTCTCCTGAACTACATTCAATGTTCCTGTTGGCGAAAAGGCAAAAGCGGGTAGGTAGTTTAGCCGCATACTCCTCAGATTTTCTTCGGCTTGCGTAATGTTTTCTTTTGCAATACGCAAATCGAAGTTCTTCTCCAGAGCCTCATGAATCATGTGATTTAGGTGTAAATCCACAAACAGCGAATCAATAACGCTGCTGCCTACGGAATCTTGCGCCCAAACAGTAGCAAAACTCAATGTGTGTGCAATAATTATGAATAAGAATTTCTTCATTCTGTGACGATAAGATATTTTTAGTGGTCCTCTTCTGCTTTCAACTCATTGAGCAAGAGATTTTCGTCGGAAGACTTGAACACCTTGATAGGCTTGAATTTTTCTTGAATTGTCTGAAAGATTACGAACAAACCAGGAGTAATCATCAGCAGTCCAATAGAACCGATGAGCATGCCCCCAACGGTGCCCGTTCCTATCGTTCTACTGCCGTTGGCACCTACGCCGGTGGCAAACATCAGCGGTAGCATACCGAAAATCATGGTCAATGAAGTCATCAGAATTGGACGTAGTCGCACCTTGGAGCTTGCAATGGCCGCTTGTTTGATCGTCATGCCAGTCTCTCTGAATTGCGTTGCAGAGTCGGTTAACAGGATAGCAGTCTTACACAGCAAGCCGATGAGCATGATAAGTCCCACCTGAAAATAGATATTATTCTCCACACCAAACAACCATGCGAACAAGAACGAACCTGCCAAACCGAATGGAACAGAGAGTATTACTGCCAACGGAATGAACAAACTCTCGTAGAGTGCCACCATCACCAAGTAGATGAAAAACAAAGAGATAACAAGGATGATTGCCTTGTTGCTTCCATGCTGATTTTCCTCGAGTGTAATACCTGAAAATTGAACATTGTAGCCGATAGGTAAATGCTTGTCTGCTACCTCTTTGATGGTCTTTATCGCCTCGCCTGAAGAGACGCCCGTTGCGGGCATACCATATACTCCGATGCAGCTTTCCATATTGAAAGCATTGATTGATTGCGGACGATATTCTTTTTTGAAAATCAAGAACTGACTTATCGGAAGCATCTCGCCTGAGGCAGAGCGCACACAAATCTGGTCCAACTGCTCCATTCGTGCGCGTTCCTCTGGTCGGAGTTGCATAGTCACTTGATAGACATGGTTGTAGAGATTAAGATTCGACACGTAGGCACTTCCCATATACGCACTCAGTTCGTTGAGTATATCGGCAGGCGAGACATCCATCTTCTTACATTTTGAAATGTCGATATCCACCTCATATTGAGGATAATTGATATTGTAGGAGCTGTATGCTTCCTGAATCTCTTTGCGTTGGTTCAGTGCCGTTAAGAAATCCTGACACGTATGAAACAGACTGACAATATCATTGCTGTTGTGGTCCACCACCGAAAACTCGAATCCGCCTCCGCCGCCATAGCCGTCAATCATGCCCAGCGTCATCGCTATTGCTTCTGCCTCGTGCTCTTCGGCTAAAATCTCGTTTACCTGTTCCAAGACATCGTCCAGACTTACTCCTTTTCGCTGATTCCATGGTTTTAACTGTATGAAACACATGCCATTGCTGCCATTGTTGACCACGCTGCCCAACTCTTGGATGGCGTCAATCTCTCTCAGTTTTTTGCAAATCCTTTCAACGATAACCTCTGTTTTCTGGTTTGTATAGCCAGCGGGAGTCGTGATGTCGACATTGATAGCTCCTGTATCCTCGTTGGGAATGAAACCTGTGGGCACAAGGCGTATGAGCACGAACAGAATGATGCAAACCACCAAAACGCATATCCCTATCAGATATTTGGAATGAATAAACCGTTTTGCCATATTGACGTACTTGTTTAAAATGGTATTAAATATTGTGTTATATGCAATTTTTACATAGTGTCCGAAGCTGCGATTTGCATGTTTGTCGGGGCGGAGCAATAGTGCGCAGAGCGTAGCCGTCAGCGTCAATGCGTTGATAAAAGAGATGCCAACAGCCACAGCCATCGTCAGTCCGAACTGTCTGTAGAACACACCTGTCGTGCCATTGATAAACGAAACCGGAATGAAGATCACCATGAATACCAGCGTCGTAGTGAAAAGCGGCGAGGTAAGATTCTGTATAGCATCTTTGGCGGCGAGTTCCGAACTCTTGTATCCCTGGTCAAATCGTGCTTTCACAGCCTCCACCACCACGATGGAATCATCAACCACCGTGCCAATCACCAAGACTAACGCAAATAAAGTCAACAGATTGATGGAGAACCCAGCCAACTTCATGAAGGCGAAAGTGCCGATGAGTGAAACCAAGATACTGATTGCCGGAATGAGTGTTGCCCGGAAACTCTGAAGAAAGAAATATACCACCACCAGTACTAAGACAATGGCTATCAGGAGAGTGATGACAACCTCGCGGATAGACGCAAAGAGGAAATCATTGGTGTTGTCGAAAGTGACGATGCGCACATCCTTAGGTAGCGACTTGTTCAACTCCTTCAGCAGTTGGTCAATCTCAAGGTTGATTTTCGTAGCATTTGAACCAGAAGTCTGTGTCACAATGCCGATGATACCGTTGTTGCCGTTCAGTTGGCTGGCATAAGCGTAGTCGGATAATCCTAACTCGATGTCTGCTACATCTTTAAGCAGCAGCTCCTCGCCAGTTGGCAGCGACGAAATCACGATATTTTCAAAAGCCTCCACACTGTTTTTTCTGCCGACATACCTCAACACATATTGGAAAACGTTCTCCGAATTCTCGCCTAGTGTGCCGATAGACGCCTCAATGTTCTGTTCCTCCAGCACCCTTGTGATATCGCTTGGCACCAAGTGCCTTGCTGCCATAGCATCAGGTTTCAGCCAGATACGGATGGCATACTGTGAGGCATAGACCTCCACTTTGCCCACGCCCTGTATTCGGAGCAGGGCGGGGCGCAGATTGTTGAAAAAATAGTTGGATAGAAAGGCCTCGTCGTAGGTCACGTTAGGCGACTCCACGCCTAAAGTTCTCAGTTGACCAGGTTGTTGTTTCTCAGTCATCACGCCAAAGCGGAGCACCTCTTGCGGCAACTGACCTTGAGCCTGTGCCACACGGTTTTGCACATTGATAGCCGCCATGTCGGCATTGGTTCCTTGCTTG
>CALEJM010000286.1 GCA_937898265.1 uncultured Porphyromonadaceae bacterium | reverse complement strand
ATTTCAAACAAACTAGCTTCCGACGTGACATTATCCAAAGAGTATGTTTCAACAAGATTTTCATAGGCAGCGTCCTGCTTAACACCGTAAGAGATGAAGTTCATGGACTCTTGCCATAGAACTCTTTCTTCAGAGTTCATTTCTGCAACTGCTTGACGAGTGGTGATGTATTCTTCTATTGAAGAAAAGTTGATGACTCCACCGATGTTTTCCGTTGTCCTTAGTTGTATCCCTGCCTCTTCATTGATTTGTGGGGCGTTTGTATTGTCCTTTTTGCATGAGATTACGACAAGGGCAATCCCCAACACAAACCAAATAAAAAATTTTTTTTCTTTCATGTGTGATTTGATTTATTTGTTTACTATGTTAAGAGAATTTGTCGACAATTATTCTCGTGGCAAAAGTACAACATAAATAAATAACAACAAAAAAAGTGTTGTCATCCTTTTGGGTGATTTTTGCTGCTTCCACAAAGGTTGTCACTTACAGAACCATTATAATAAAGTCTGTAATTATCAACAAATCGAATAGCCTCCGTAATGGATTTTACATGCAATTTCTTAAAAATGCGCCTCTTGTAGGTTTTTATCGTGTTTACCGAACAACATAAATCTTCTGCCGTCTGTTCTGCAGAGAAGCCTTTTGCTGCACGGAGCAATATGGATGTTTCTTTTGCGGTCAATTCCATGTCTTCCTGAAAGGGAACAAAAAGATTTTTCTGAAAATCATAGACATACCTGAAGCCTTCACCAAAGATTGCAATATGTTCGCAAGAATTGTGGGGAGAGGATTGGATGGAAAACAGTCCTATCCAAAGTTCACCGGTTTCAGTCAGTTTTAATGGTGTGAATTTTTGTGTCACGACCATGCTTTTCGTTCCTTCACCTATACGATAATCAATTATATATGTATGATTTTGTCTTTGAGCGAGATTGAAAGTGGTGTACAGTTTGAGATAGGCCTCACGCGTATCAAGCAGAATTTTATAATCCTCGTCCTGAACCATTGCCCAAAAGGGATTCGGAGTGTCTCTTTGAATTTCAGCGCCTTCAATTTCTTTCAAAAACAAAGAATTGTGTGTCTGGAACACTAACTTGTTCTTGGCAAAGTCAACAACAAATAGGTTGGCATTTGTCAAACGTGCAGTAGCGTCTAATATCTCAAACATAGGAGCCATGTCCAAATAATCATTGGGAACAAGGCTAAGGTTGCTTTGGTACATCAAATCGTCCATATCGTAGTGTCTTGATGAGAATTATTTCCGAAAGTGCTGCGCTACGGCTTCGGCAGCACGCTCGCCGTCCATGGCTGAGGAGGTGATGCCTCCTGCATAGCCGGCTCCTTCGCCACAAGGGTAGAGTCCGGGGAGCGTGAGGTGCTGGAGAGTGTCGCTGTCGCGTGGGATACGCACGGGCGATGAGGTGCGACTCTCAACGCCCACGACGATGGCTTCGTTGGTGAGGAAACCACGCATCTTCTGGTCGAACTGTCGGAAACCGTCGCGGAGACGGTTGGCTATCAAGGCTGGCATCCACTCGTGGAGGTGGCTGCTGCGAAGTCCTGGGAGATAGGAGGTCTTGGGCAGGGTGGAGGAGTGACGGCCGAAGACAAAGTCGGCAAGACGTTGTGCTGGCGCTGTCTGTGTGCCTCCTCCTTGAATGAAGGCATCGTGCTCCAGTTGCTGCTGGTAGAGGAGTCCGCAGAGTGGTCCTGCATCGGCATACTGCGAGAAATCTTCGGGATGAAGTTCTACGGCAATGCCGCTGTTAGCAAACGGAGAATTGCGCAACGACGACGACATACCGTTGACCACCAACTCGTTCTCGCCAGTGGCAGCAGGCACGATATGTCCGCCTGGGCACATGCAGAAACTATAGACGCCACGGCCGTTGCTTTGAGCCACCAAGGCATAACTTGCCGATGGGAGGCAGGGGTCTGGACGACGGCTGTGGTATTGTATCTCGTTGATGAGTGCTTGGGGATGTTCCACGCGGACACCCATGGCAAATCCTTTTGCTTCCAGACGTATGCCTTGACGATGTAGCATGTGATAGATGTCGCGTGCTGAGTGGCCTGTGGCAAGGATGACAGCCAGTCCGCGATACGATTCTCCCCCTTCAACGTTTACGCCTACGGCAGCTCCGTTCTCGATGATCAGCCCATTGACTTTCTTGCCAAACAAGACTTCGCCGCCACAGCCGATGATGGTGTTGCGCATGGCTTTGATGACGGAAGGGAGACGGTCGGTGCCGATATGAGGATGTGCCTCGTAGAGTATAGTGTCTTGTGCTCCGTGGCGGTGGAAGATCTCGAGGATGCGCTGTGTATTGCCACGTTTCTTGGAGCGTGTGAAGAGTTTGCCGTCGGAGAAGGTGCCTGCACCGCCTTCGCCAAAGCAGTAGTTCGACTCGGGGTCGAGACGGACGTTGCGGTTGATCTGTGCGATGTCTTTCTTACGTTCGCTCACCTCTTTACCACGCTCGAGGAGGATGGGACGGAAACCAAGTTCGATGAGTCGGAGCGAGGCAAACAGTCCGGCAGGTCCGGCACCGACGACAACGACTTCGGGTTTGTTGGCTACGTTGTCGTAGTGCACCTCGGTGGTATAGACTGCCTGTGGTGTCTCGCCAGCGGCATAGGCACGTACCAAGAGATTGACCA
>CALEJM010000285.1 GCA_937898265.1 uncultured Porphyromonadaceae bacterium | reverse complement strand
AGGGACGACGGGACGGCCCGACGAGCGGAGGAGGTGCGTCCGCGCACACCGATAAAAGAATACGGCGAAAGACTTTCGCCGAGAAAGGACAGGTTAGAACTGGAAGTAGATGAAGGGTTGCTGCTCGGCGGACATGAACTGGTACATGATCGCTACCGCTACCACTACGGCTATTCCGATTACCCATATCGGCAACATCGCAAAGTTCAACCGATACCAACGCTTCCAACGCTCCGGTAACCAGTGAATAATCATACCCACTACAAACAGAATCATCACATAACGATACTCCCACAAGAAATCAGGGATGATACTGCTATTCCACGCACCACCAATCTGACCTACCATCTGCTTCGCCGTTGCCCACGATTGCTCGTTCTCTAAGGCAGGGTCTAAGTTACTGCTCGAACGGAAGAAAAGACGCGTGAAAGAGATAAAGGCAAAGGTTTGGGCGATGGACCAGGCTTTGCCGAGTTGAAAGTTGAAAGTGGATAGTTGAAAGAAGCCGTTTAGTTTGTTAGTTGAAAGTTGAGTTAGTAAATAGTAGATATACCGAATGGCGGTGCCGACCCAGAGGATGAGGAACCAGACATAAGCTAAGTTCATGAGCGGGGCAGGGTAGTAATGGTGCCCAATGACAAGACCGACGGTGATAGCCGTCATCACTCCCATCCGAACATGCCAAGTCATGACGCGCCAGAACTTATTGATGATCATACCTATTCCGTTCAAACCTCCCCAAATCATAAAGTTCCAACTCGCTCCGTGCCATAAACCACCGAGAAGCATGGTGATAAACGAGTTGAGGTTGGTATAAAGCAGCTTGCGATGTTCGGGACGGACAAGAGCCACAACGGTTACGATAGCGGCTAATGCCACAATCACGATCGTTGCTACCCAACTGCCCGTTAACACGAGGGCTACAAAAGCAATAAGGGCAATCCAGAAATAAGTGCCGAAGGTGGCGTTGCGGTTACCTCCCAAAGGGATATAGAGGTAGGTCTTGAGCCAACGCGAGAGGGACATATGCCAACGACGCCAGAACTCCTGCGGGTTCTGCGCCTTGTATGGCGAGTCGAAGTTCTTGGGCAGATAGAAACCCATCAACATCGCTACACCGATGGCAATATCAGTGTAACCAGAGAAGTCGGCGTACACTTGCAGTGAGTAGCAGAACAGCGCCATCAGGTTTTCAAAGCCGGTGAAGAGCAGAGGGTTGTCGAACACGCGGTCCACGAAATTGACTGCGATATAGTCGCTCAACACAATCTTCTTGATCAAGCCGTTGAGAATCCAGAACACGGCAATACCCATCTGTCTCCGACTGAGGAAGAACGGTTTGTAGAGTTGTGGAATGAAGTTGCTTGCACGAACGATAGGACCAGCCACCAACTGTGGGAAGAAGCTGACGTAGAAACCGAAGTCGAGGATATTCTCCACCGGTTTCTTTACATCGCCTCGATAGACATCCATCACATAGCTAATCACTTGGAACGTATAGAACGAGATGCCCACAGGCAACACAATCTTGTCGACGCTGAATCCGCCCGAGGTAGAGAAACCGTTGCCCACCCAGGCAAAGAGGTCGAACACGCGACAATTCAGTCCGAAGAGGGTGTTGACAAAGTCGGTGAAGAAATAGGCGTATTTGAAATAGCAGAGCAGTCCGAGGTCCAAGACAAGACTCAATGCCACCCAGAGTTTCTTGCGTGTCTGCGTTGAGGCCTTGTAGATGCGCTTGGCAATCAGGAAGTCGGAACAGGTGACGAACGCCAAAATCAGCAGCGACAAGCCACTGGTCTTATAATAGAAAAACCAACTGACGAAACAGAGGAACGCATTGCGGAGCAGTCGTTTGCTGTGAAGCAACGAGAAGATTGCGAATACGATGGCAAAGAACGCCCAGAAATAGAACTGGGTGAAGAGGAGTGGCGAATTTTCGTCGAAGGCGAAGATTGAGCCGAAGAACGCGCCCAATGTCTCAGCGATATTGCCTAAAGAGGCGAGAAGAAGAGAGTTTGCCATGGCGCGTTATTTCTTGGTGTATGAAGCGTAGTTCTCCATCAAAGCGTTAAACAAAAGGTGTCCGAGGAGGTGGTAGCCTTCTGCGGTGAAGTGGATGTGGTCGGAGCGCATCAGTTCTGCTTTGACCCAAGCTGACGAAGAGCCATATCCACCCATTATCTCATACAAATCCCAGACGGCACAACCCTCTTCCTTAGCCAGTTCGTGCATTGCTTTCTGCACCTTGGCGGTGTTGGGGTTGGTTCCTTTCTTGGTCTTAGGAATATTCTTGTAGCAATCGTTGTTGGTGATGAAGATAAAAGCTACGTTGGGGTTGGCAGCTTTGAAACGAGCCATCAACTCACGGTAGCGCGCCTTGTAAACCTCTGGGTTGAAGTTGGCAGCGGGCACGTTGGCATCGTTGACGCCTACGCCGAAGATTACCAAATCGGGCGAAATCATCTTGACCTCGTTCTCAAAAGCAGAGCATTTCAGCCATGAGGTCAGCGCCGCACCGTTCACACCCATAGAATGAACCGTGATGCTACGTTTCGGTGAGATAGGGAGTAGACCGGAGAGAACGAATTGCTTCTCTTCTGGGATGCGGAAGAAGATAGCCACAGAGTCGGTATACGTTGGGAAGTTCAACGTGTAGGTCTGTTTTTCTGTATCGTGTTTAGCCCAGATAGTGTCGCGGTTGAGTACGGTGTAGACCCTTACAGAAGAGTCGGTGGCGCGTCCAAGAATCACCAGACGTTTCATCTGCCAGGTGTTGGTAGAGTCGGTGTTGAGTCGGAGCGTCAGACCGCTGTTATCTTCTTTCGTCACAGCCACCATGCCGCTCATGCCGTGAGGCTCGTCGGGTAGATTGTATTTCACGTTGGAAGAGAAGGCATCCCAGTTGCCGATAGGGCGCATGCGGTAGGAGCCTGGTCGGGTGGTCTTGCCGAGGTAATAGGGGAATATCAGTCCACGCGAACCAGTGATGTCGTAGTTCAGATGTGCCATATCCATACGGAATGTGTGGGTGAGGGCATCTGCTTGAACGTGTGAGCCTCCGATGTGTACGATGTTCACCCCCTTGCCCTTGTAGAGCAGCAGCGAGTCAAGCTTTTGGTAGAAGAGTCGGAGGTTCTTGCTGTGGTTGTAGACCTCGAGTTTGTTCTTGTGCATGTGAACACATTTCGGGGCGTCGACCTCATGCTTAAGCGTCGAATGGCCAAAGAGTGGGAGACTGAGCATCAGTCCCAAGACCATACAGACGGTATATCGTATAGCACTATTTCTTTTCATAAGGAGCAAACTGGAGTGGAACGGATTTAATGGAGTCAACGAGGTTAGGCGCGTATTGAACAGGCACCTTGCTCACCTTTGGCGAGATGTTGGTTCCATTGCGGTGTTGGAAGTAACTGTGATAAATCAGAATCGACTGTTTCAGCAGTCCCGACACCTTGTTGGCACCAGCGGTGGTGAAGTGGACGTAGTCGCTGCCAGCCAACGGAGGATTGGACTTCACCCATTGAACCATGCTGTTCTTGCCGCCCATCGCACCGTAGAGGTCCCAGAAGGCTGCGCCGTGAGCCAATGCCATCTGTTTGATTTCTGCTACCACGGTTGGGAGATGAGGGTAGGTCTGCATCGTGCCGTCGATGGAGGTTGCCATGTCGGAAGGACCGATGAAGAGAATCTGAGCGTTGGGTGCCCATTGTTTGATGCGGTCAATCTGTTTGCCGAGACTCTCAATTTATTGTGTGCGCGACTCTTTGCTCTTGATGTAACCCATCGCATTGCCACCGTATTGCATGATGACGAGACGCACGTTGTTCTCTTTGCAGAACTGAGTTGGTTGGGCGCTGTTGATGCCAGTGAAGATGGTGCCACCGCAGCCACGCATTGGTATGTTGTCGAGTGCTACGCCTTTGTTGCCGTCAAGCATGATGCCATAGATTTCAGCTACGCCATTCATCGTGACAGTG
The DNA here is from genome assembly GCA_937898265.1 of uncultured Porphyromonadaceae bacterium. Lineage (GTDB taxonomy): Bacteria > Bacteroidota > Bacteroidia > Bacteroidales > Paludibacteraceae > HGM05398. Next base: position 5,153 of record CALEJM010000285.1, on the reverse strand, counting down.
GTGCGAGCGACGTTGTTGCCGATGTTGAAGGTCAACTGTTTTGAGCCTGCCATCGGTTCTACGGTCTGTGTCGAGGAGTAAGAACCGGAGCTGACTGTCACGCTCAGACGTTGTGTCACGTTGCCTACCAAGACGCTCACCTTGGAGAATTTCTTGACATGTTCTTGGGTGTCTTTGTATCCGCAAGCTGCGAAGGAGCAGGTCACCGAACCGCTGATTTGTGTCATCTGTGCCATGATGCCATAGCGATAGCTCTTGGTTCGATAAGCATCTGGTCCATAGAGGAGATAACGAGGTAATTCGGTGTTGGAGCAGGTTTGATGAACGGAGACGGTGGGCACGGTTTGAATCACAGGCAACATGCCAGGACCATAGCCGCCGAAACGCGACTGCAGACATTCACGCAGACTGGCTGAGATGCGGTCAATCTCAATCTGTGAGTCGCCATAGTGTATGATGCGCACTGGTTTAATGCGAGCGGAATCCAACGCGCGGAACAGCGGGTCAAAGAAGGTGTTGTCGTTGTTTGGGAAATAGATGCGTGCAGGGTTCTGACTGAAGAACTTCTCAAACTTGGCCATCGCTTCAGCCTCTTCGTCGTCTGCTATCTTAGCTTCGGCAGCCAGCATATTGCTCAACTGCGATTCTGCCTCGCTGAGTAGGGCGTCGGCGTTGACGGAGGTAGCAGCATTGGCGGGCTGGAGCACGTCTGTGAGCGACGGAAACTTCAGCGTCATTGTGCCGATGGTGATGCCGTCTTGTGGGTAAATCGCACTTAAACAGCCTAATACAACGAATGTCAGAACAATAAATATCGTGATTCTTACGGGTTTCATGTGTTGAAAAATTTTGCTCGCAAAATTAGTCATAATTTTTCGTTAATCAGTCTTTTAACCCAAAGAAAACAATGCGTCACAGAATAATTCTGCAATGGGTGGTTTACCATCTTGTTTATGAGCCTGAAGACCCTCGGCGATTAGCAATTCAATCAGGTTAAGAAATGTTCGAAGCGTTCGAGATGTTCAAGTGGTTCAATCTTTCTCTACTGTTCGAACCTTTCGAACTTTTCTAAACTTACCCACCCCCTCGCCCTTTAACGGGAGAGGGTCTGTTGTCGTTGTAGTTTCACTACTCGAAACTGTCCAGCCAATTTTTGGATATGCAGTTTCACTACTCGAAACTGTCCAGCCAATTTTTGGATAAGCAGTTTCATTACTCGAAACTGTCCAGCCAATTTTTGGATAAGCAGTTTCATTACTCGAAACGTTATACACTGTTAATTTTTTCGGTGAAATTTTATAATATATTAACAAAGTTCGATATTGCACATTGAGTCTGCTTCCACTTTCTCTACTTTTCGAAAGGTTTGAAAGGTTGTTTTTATTCAAAAAGTTTGTCGAGGAAATTGACGAGGTAGACTTTCTTTTGAGCGCGGGTGAAAGCGGTGTAGAGCCAGCGCCAGTAGGAGGCATCGAGTTGCTCCTCGTTGAAAATGCCAGAGTCAACGAACACGCAGTCCCATTGTCCGCCTTGTGCTTTATGGCAAGTGACGGCATAGGCAAACTTCACGTTCAAGGCGTTGAGGAATTTGTCTTTGCGCATCTCTTTGTACCGTTCGCGCTTGGAGGAGATATGCATATAGTCCTCTTCCACGCGCGAGAGCAGCGTCTGTCGCAGAGTTTCCATCTCCTGGCTGCTGTCTGCATAGAGGGAGTCGATGAGCAGCATGACGTCAAGTTCCATATCGTAGTCGGAAAACTGCAGCGTAGCTTCAACAAAACGGAATCCGTAGAGGTCGTGGTGCTTGCGAAGTCGCACAATCTCAGCCATATCGCCGTTGGCAATGAAGTCGATACCTTGATACTGCTCAGCCCAGAAATAGTCGTTGCGCGTCACCATCAAGCGGTCGCCGTTCGAGAGTTCCTCCTCTCGTTGGAGCACCTGATTGCGAATGCCTTTGTTGTATAACGTTGCCCGTTTGTTGCTGCGAGTCACGATCACCACCGAATCCTCGCCGTATTCGTCGTAGGAACTATAGATAGCATCCACCAACTCGTCGCCAGGCAGACGAACGACGTCTTTGAACGGCTTGACATTCAGCTGTGGCATCGTTTCCTGTTCCATCGCAGAGCGCAACAAAGTGGCGTTGTGTAGGATGCCGCTCTCGTTGGCTTGACGAACCACATCGCACAACGTGTGCGACATCGTATTCAGATAGTATTGACGAAGGAACTCGGGGTCAAGTGCAGGTGAGTAATCTTGTCCAACAGGCAGAAGCTGGGCTGTGTCGCCCAATAGGATTAGGGAGCAACCCTCACCTTGAAACACGAAATCGATGAGGTCGTCGATCAGCGAACCAGACCCAAAGATACCGCCGTCGTTGAAACTGGAAATCATCGAAGCCTCGTCGACGATGAACACCGCGTTTTTCAGTTTGTTGTAACCAATCTCAAAATCATTGCCATAGACACTGGTCTGTCGGTAGATATAACGGTGGATAGAGGAGGCGGGGTGATTGGAATAGTTTGCCAACACCTTGGCAGCGCGACCCGTAGGCGCCAACAGCACAACAGGCACCTCGAGGTCGTTGAGCGTCTTGACCACAGCACTCATCAACGACGTCTTACCCGTACCTGCGTAGCCGTTGAGCAGAAACGTGCGACGATCCTCTTTGCTTGAGAGAAAAGCAGAGAGTTTCTTGATGCACTCCGCCTGACTGGGTGTGGGGGTGAAGCCGAGCGCAGTGAGAATACGCTCTTCCCAAAAATCGTTGATTGTCATCGTGTTGCTGTCTTGATTGATGTGGTGGATATTCCGTTGGCGAATCTTGACGGAAGGCTGCTGTCGGCTGTTTGGAGTCCGTCGGTTCGCAAGGATTGCAAAAATACTCAATTCTTTGGGTAGAACCAAAAAAGTTTGCGTACTTTTACACTCTATTTCATGGGACCTCGTCCCACCAAACGAAACCTTTGCTATGCAGCAACTCATTGAACTCTATCAGCGCACCTTTGGCATTGAGCCTCTTGATGTTAAAGCTCTCACGGCAGCGGGAAGCAATCGGCAGTATTTCCGTCTCAGTGGCACACCAACGGTGGTTGGTGTGGTAGGCACTTCCGACGAAGAGAACCGTGCTTTCATCGCTATTGCCAAACATTTCCACCAAAAACAACTCAATGTGCCCCAACTTCTTGCCGCCACCGATGACGGTCAACGCTATCTTCAGCAAGACCTTGGCTCAACGGCGTTGTTCGACCTCTTGGCCGAAGCACGTTCCACCGGTTGTTACACCCCCGAACATGAGACCCTTCTGCGTCAGACCATCTGTGAGTTGCCTCGCATCCAGTTCCTCGGAGCAGAGCAGTTCGACTTCTCCGTCTGCTATCCGTTGCCTGAGTTTGACGAAAGGAGCATCAGTTTCGACCTCAACTACTTCAAATACTGCTACCTCAAACTGACTGGCTTGGAGTTTAATGAGGTGCGACTGGATGATGACTTCCAAAAACTCACGCATAGGTTGCTTGCGTCGAAAACCAACACCTTCATGTATCGCGACTTCCAAGCGCGCAACGTGATGATTTCCGAGGGCAAACCTTATTTCATCGATTTCCAAGGCGGTCGTCGTGGACCAATCTATTACGATGTGGCTTCGTTCCTCTGGCAAGCTAAGGCACAATATCCAACGTCACTTCGCGACCGACTCATCGATGCTTATCTTGAAGCTGCCAAGCCTTTCCTCAAGATTGACGCTTGCGAGTTCCGACAGACGCTTCGCCACTTCGTCCTCTTCCGCCTGATGCAGGTGTTAGGTGCTTATGGCTTCCGCGGATTGCATGAGCGTAAACCACATTTCATACAGAGCATTCCGTTCGCGTTGCAGAGTCTGCGCGAACTGCTTCAGACTCCTTTCGAAGAATATCCCTACCTCAACAACCTGCTGCTTCAACTCACCGAGAAGCCTATCGTGGAAGAGAAGCAACCGCTCGAGGTGGAGATTCTCAGTTTTTCGTTCAAGAACGGCTACCCTTACGACGCTTCGGGCAATGGCGGCGGTTATGTGTTCGACTGTCGTGCGCTTCATAACCCTGGTCGTTACGAGGAGTATAAAAAAATCACCGGCATGGATCAGCCTGTGATTGACTACCTCCGTCAGTATGATGAGGTGGAGACCTTCATCGGTCATGCCGTGGCGTTGATGTCAAGTCATGTGGAGCGTTACCTGGAGCGTGGCTTCTCTCATCTGCAAGCCGCCTTTGGCTGCACCGGCGGACAACATCGTTCGGTCTATTGTGCCGAACAGTTGGCACATCGTCTGCATGAGCAATATCCTGAGATTCATATCCTTGTTCACCATCGTGAGCAGAAGGTAAAATATAAACTGTAGTTGACTATGCAAGCCATGATTTTTGCTGCCGGTCTCGGCACACGACTCAAACCGCTCACCGATACGATGCCTAAAGCATTGGTGCCAGTGAAACAGAAACCGCTCATCGCTCATCTGTTGGAGAAGCTGCAACGTGAAGGCTGCGAGCGGGTGGTGGTCAATGTGCATCACTTCGCCGAGATGCTGACAGCCTATCTCAAAGCCAATAACAAGGGGATGGAGGTTGTGATTTCCGATGAGTCGAGTCAACTGTTGGAAACTGGTGGCGGACTGCGTCATGCGGCTCCGTTGCTTCCGAAGGACGAACCGTTTCTGGTGCATAACGTCGACATCCTCTCCAATCTCTCGCTGACCAAGCTTCGTGAGGCTCATCATGATGACGCTCTCGCTACGTTGGTGGTGAGTGAACGTAAGACTTCACGTTATCTCCTTTTCAATCACGAGAACCGCTTGGTGGGTTGGACCAACGTCACCACAGGCGAGGTGAAATCGCCTTACGACAACCTTGATGTGGAGGCATGCCGTAAATTGGCGTTCTCTGGCATTCAGGTGCTCAACCCTAAGGCGTTGCAACTGATGACCGACTGGCCTGAGAAATTCTCTATCATTGATTTCTATCTTGCTGTGGCTGCCAAGGAGAAGATTTTGGCTTACGTGCCCAACGATTTCAAGATGATGGACATCGGTAAACTCGATACGTTGGCCCAAGCCGATGCGTTTGTTGATACATTATAATATATAGTATGGTTGATACCCACTCTCATATCTTTGA
>CALEJM010000284.1 GCA_937898265.1 uncultured Porphyromonadaceae bacterium | reverse complement strand
CGTGCTCAGCCATCGTGCTTGAAGGCGTGATTGGGTAGATGGCAGCCACCTCGGTGAACATATACGAGATATGAGCAGCCGCTTCGTTGCCGTCGCAAGTGATAAATTTCTTTGTTTTTTCCATTTTACTTACTCTTGTTTTTTGTCGACATATATAATATAGTGTCCAAGGGAAGTCGTCGACTAACGACCCAGGATACGGTTGAGTTCTTTAGTGTTGGAGAGCATCTCGTGAGCTGTCTTCACCCAAGGGTCATGACATTCGATATAGGCGTTGTAGCCTTTGTTGAGATAGTATTTCAAGACAATCTCGCCCTCAAGATATTGGATGATAGCAGGTTTGAATTGCTGAAGATCTTTCTCGATATCTGGTTTGAGTGTAGCCTCAAGTTGTTCCATCAGCGCTTTGGTCTGCTCGGTATAACCATCGATTTCTATCTGATCGCGCAGATATTTCAGTCCGCGAGCTGATTCCAGTTCGTAGCCGAAGTCTTGCTCCTTGACGTAGGCAATGAAGTCGTTGTATTCAGCCTCGGTGAGGGCGAATTTCGTTGGCTCAGCGATGGAGGCGTGGTTACGACGATAGCGAACAGCATAGTTGAACATGATGTTCTTGACGTAGAGATTGTAGGCGATGTAACTGCCTTCTTCTTCGGTGAGCGTGGAGTCGGGAGCAATGCCACGACCATCACGAACGATGCGACCATGAGCGGTCTTGAAGGCATGTGTCAAGCTGTCTGGAATTGGCTTGTTGCGGTTCTCCGATTTGTTGGCGTAGTCAATGGCTTGGATGCAGCGTCCAGAAGGGGTATAGTATTTAGCTACGGTCATCTTGAGACTGCCGTCGTAGCTGAGCGGACGGATATTTTGTACCAAACCTTTGCCGAAGGTGCGTGTGCCTAACACGATGCCACGGTCGAGGTCTTGGATGGCGCCTGCAAAGATTTCTGAAGCCGACGCTGTGCCCTCGTCCACTAATACGGCAAGAGGGAGATTCTCGTAGAGTGGGGTGAGGGTAGTGGAGTAGGAACGACTGCCGTTGCCTTCTTTCATCTTCATGGTCAATACCTTCGTATGTTTTGGGATGAAGAGTGAGAGCATGTCAACAGCCTCGCCGACGTTGCCACCGCCATTGTAGCGGAGGTCTACGATGAGACGTTTCATCTCGCCAGTGGCAGCCAGTTCGGCAAGTTTCTCTTTGAAGCTTTCGAAGACTCCTTCTGTAAACTCATCCACCTTCACGAGGGCTGTGCCTGGAGCCACGATGCCGGCATAGGAGATGGCAGGACGGGTGATGTTCTCACGTGTCAGTTTCACCTTGAGGGGTTTGGTGGTGGTGGCACGACGGATGGTGACTTCAACCACGGTGCCTGGTGTGCCGCGCAGCAGTTTGACTACCTCGTCAACTTTCTTGCCTTTGATGGACTTGCCGTTGACTTCGGTGATGAGGTCGCCAGCCAGCAGTCCGGCACGATGAACAGGGAGACCCTCCATCTCTTCGGCAATCACGATGTAGTCGCCTTCTTGACGTAAGGTGGCACCGATGCCGCCGCCCATGTCGCCTGTGGTCATCTGTTTGAGGAAGTCGTCTTTCTCGGCAGGCACATAGACGGTATAAGGGTCGAGTGATGCCAGCATGGCATTGATGCCGTAGGAGATAAGTGTCTTGTTGTCGATGCTGTCTACGTAACCCACGTTGAGTTCGCGGAGGATGTCGGTAAACGCCTCTTGACCCACCACAATATCGTTGTGTTTGTCGGTCTCTTGTGCCGCAGCCGTCATAGTCAATCCCATGAGGGCGAGGGCAACGATAGATTTCTTCATGTTCTATTTATTTATATTTGTATTCTTATTTCATGCCACGAGCTGCTTTGATGTACTCGTAGGCTTCGTTGATAGCTTGAAAGGTCTCGGTGGCTTGTCGTTGTGTCTCGGCCGACTCGTTGGCAAAGCGGTCGGGGTGATTCGCAGCTGCCAGTTTGCGATAAGTACGCTTGACGGTCTCGTCGTCGGCGTCGGATTGTAGTCCGAGGGTCTCGTATGCCTTGGCCAAAGCGCTGCTCTGACTGGGACGTGCCGTCTGTTCGTAGCCGCTGTAGTTTCCTTGCTGCTGACCTCCGAAACGCTGTCCGTAGATGCCTGCCACCATGTTTTCAAGTGCTTGAACGGTGTAGGCGTTGATGCCGAACACCTGACCGATATTCATGATGATTTCATGCTCTCGGGGCGACAACTGTCCGTCGACCATAGCAATCTCGATGAGGGTAAACAAGATGTTCATCCTCACGTTGGCATTGGTGCATGTGCGTATCGTGTGAGCCCATTCCAAGGCTTTCTCTTCGGTGGTGAAGGGGGTGTCAAGCAGCGTCTTGAGTTGAGCTAACGCTTTGAGGGTATCTTCTTGCGAGAGGTTGTTGCGGAGGTATTGCTTGACCACATAGAGTTCGCTTTTAAGCACCACGCCGTCGGCTTTCATCACCGAGGCAAACAGTCCGAGGATAGCATCCAGGAAATCGGTTTGCGACGGAGTGTCGTTGAATCGGTCTTGGGTGTAGCTGCGACTGCGACTTTTCTGACGACTTAATCCCGAGAACAGCATAATCAGACGTATCACCCCTCTGAATACCCAATAGAGTATCACGAAGAGGAATAGGGTGCCTATAAACGAAGCTTGTTGTATCATTTCTCTGCGGGTTGAGGGTTCATGTGGCTGCGTCCCTTGCCGAGCGATTTCTTGCCATATTCAATGGCTTGTTTCGGACAGCGGTTGATGCAACCCAAACACTGCGTGCAACCTCCATGCCAAGTGGGTCTGCCGTTCTCCAAGGTGATGTTGCCTTCACCACATTGTTGGGCACAGAGTCCGCAGCCGATGCAGGCATCGGTGGTGTAGAACGGTTTGTCGTCCATCATGAAACGCATAAAGAGGGGATAGATGACTTTCGACTTGAGCCAACTCTTGTCGGTCTTGACATAGTAGTCGGCTGGCTGGTTGCTTTTGATGGCCTCTGCCAACGTGGGCAACACTGCCATCGTCTCGGCAATCTTTTGGTTGCGAAGACTCTCTGCGTCGACGTCGAAACCAGGGAACAATATATAGGTGTTCGGCATTCTGACGGCGTAGACGTGCTTCAAGACGATTCCTTTCTTCAGCAGTTCGTGTTTCAGTTGGGCGTTGGTCAGTCCGGCATCGTCGCCACAAGTAGCAATGGCATAGACCACCGTCTCACGCGTGAGATTCTCCACTTCCATCTGACGGATGAAGGCGAGCATGCGCTTCGGGATTCCCCATGATTGAACGGGAAACACCAGTCCGAGCGTCTCTCCCTCTTGGAGTGAGATCTTGGTTGGGGTGAGTTTCGAGACTGCCAACGTCTTGTCGTCAAGCAGTCGTGCCATCTCTTGAGCTACACAGGCTGAATTGCCTGTACCGGAATAATATACAATCATAATATGATATTCTTGGTTGGTATCTTGCTCCAACTAAACAGTGGAAGCAGTTCGTTAGGTGTTATCGGTGTTGCCTCTGGAGTCAGTCCTAAGGCGTGTGCCACCATGCCAATCACCTCGTTGGCAGAGTGGTCTTTGCGAAGTTCGCCAAGATGCATTGCTACATCTCGTTTGCAAAGCCTACGACCGTCGGCAGCGCAGAGCAGAGGGTGGTGTGAGAACGTAGGAACTTGAAGTCCCAACATCGCATACATCGCTATCTGCAGAGGTGTTGACGAGAGGAGGTCGCAACCTCTCACCACCTCGGTAATCTTCATTGCGGCATCATCTGCCACCACAGCCAGCTGGTAGGCAAAGGCGCCGTCGGCACGTTGCACTACGGGGTCACGCAGCGGTTCGGAGTCTTGAAAGAGACCATAATGATCATCCACAAAACAGTTGACAGCCGTCTCCGTCAGCCTACATTTCAGACTCGCTTTCCTCTCCTTGCCCAATTCGCTCTTCTCTTGCTCGGTGAGACCGTAGCAGCGACAAGGTTGCGGCTTGGGGTCGTCGGCATGAGGTGCCGAAGCAGCTAAGCGGTCGGCGCGCGTACAGAAGCAAGGGTAGAGCAGCTGCTCATCGTTCAGCTTGCGAAGCATCTGATTGTAGACCTCTCTCCGCTCACTCTGAAGATACGGACCATAGCTGCCTATGTTGTCCAATCCCCCTTCGTCCCAGGTCAAACCGAGCCAGCGGAGGTCATCTTCAATCTGTTTAGCGTATTCGGGTCTACTTCTTTCGGGGTCGAGATCCTCATGTCTGAGCACCCATACGCCCCCTTTTGATTTCACGCTTAGCCACGACAAAAGAGCCGCCATCACGTTGCCCAGGTGCATCCGTCCCGTAGGCGATGGCGCGAAGCGTCCTCTATGTGTTTTGTTACTAAGCATTTGCGAAGTCCTCTTTGAGTGGCAAATTACCACAAAATAATCATACAAAGATAGTGCAAACCGAGCGAAAAACCAAGAAAAAACTCGTTTTATTTCTATAACCTCTATATCATCTATAATATCTATTGTTTCTATAGATTTAATAGCCTCGCCAGCCTCGCTTTCTCCTCCCCTCGCCCTTTAACGGAGTACCTTTTTACTCTTTCACTCAAATGTTACAGCACCTCGCAAGTTCTCCGAGCAAGCGCAACAAAATGTTACGGCACCTCGTAGATTCTCCAAGCAAGCGCAACAAAATGTTACAGCACCTCGTACGTTCTCCGAGCAAGCGCAACATAATGTTATAGCACCTCGCCAGTTCTCCGAGCAAGCGCAGCAAAATGTTACAGCACCTCGTAGGTTCTCCGAGCAAGCGCAACATAATGTTACAGCGCTTCGTAGGTTCTGCGAGCAAGCGCAACATAATGTTACAGCACCTCGTCAGTTCTGCGAGCAAGCGCAGCATAATGTTGCAGCAACTCGTCAGTTCTCCGAGCATGCGCAGCATAATGTTACAGCACCTCGTAGGTTCTCCGAGCAAGCGCAACAAAATGTTACAGCACCTCGTACGTTCTCCGAGCAAGCGCAGTAAAATGTTATAGCAATTCGAAAGACTTGCGAGTGGGCGAAATATTTTCGTCGGGGATAGTTGAGGAGGTGAAAGCATCTCGAAAAGTTTTGGTTTTCAATACTGGAATTGGTACAATTATCGCATCATAATCGTATAGATGTTTGCGTGGATTAACCTCACGCCAACGAAAAAAAGAAAAGAATATTTATGGAATTTATTAACAAGAAAAATTTGGCTATGATGCCATTGGGCTATGTGAAACGATTGCCCTTTGAGTATGCACCTTCATTTTACAGTCAGGTGCTCGAACAATTCAACAGTGTCGACGAACCACTGCTGAACAACGCCATCCAGGCTTTTCGCGATGAGACAAATGCGCTGCATCAACTGATTGTTGATGAAGTGATTTACAAAGACAGAGGAGTGCTCGACGCGTTTCATCAGGCAGAGAAAGTATGGCAAGGTGTGCGCTATGCCATCAAAAGTTTTTGCCATTGCGGCGAAGAGCAAATGTCGCAGATGGCAGAACGCGCGATGGATATCTACAACCGTCACCGTGCCAATCGTCTTCGCCGACTCGATGCTGCCGAACAACTGAGTGCTTTCGTTAGCGAGATTGAGGATTTTTTCACTCCGGAAGAGTTGGCGGATTCGTTCCTTGCCTATTGGATTGAGCGACTCAAAACCGTCTCTTCGGAATATGCCGACCTCTTTCATCAACGTCTGGAACGCAATGCGCAGAGAGTCTATTTCACTCATCAAAGCAAGGTGGTGTTTGAACGCTTCCACAATCTGTATCTCGCACTCTATGTGGTAATTATGCAGTCGGACAACGAAGACCTTGAGGAAGTGTTCAGATGTGTCAACACACTGATTGCTCGCTTCACCACCATCTGGAAAGCTCGCAAAACACGCATCTACAACGCCAATCATAACATAATCTCAAGCGATGAGGCAATAACTGGCGATGAGGCGATAAGTAATAACGATAACCTCTCGAACCCTTCGAACCTTTCGAACCCTTCAAACCCTTCAAACCCTTCTCAACCTCTCCTCACCTCGCCTCACCTCGCCTCCAGCGTCCCCTTGTACAAGTCAATATTAAGTGGTTTCTTTGCAGAGTCTGTAAAATCAAAAACACGATTATGGTAAATATCCACTCCGTCAACGGTTAACTCCCGATACTTCGATTTCTTGATAAATCGATTGTTTTGGACTTTTGGAAACAAAAAAGGGCCCTCTCTCCCTTAAAGGGCGAGTAGGATAGGGGTCGGCTCTCGTTGATTTGTAAAAAACCTTCCGAAAAATTTCCGTTTGTGAGGCTATTTATGTAATTTTGTGGGTTGAAAATCCATAGTAGGTTTTCTTTGTATTACACAAGAGCATGTAAATGAGCGAACAAGAAGAAATATTGCAGCTTAGAGAGGCACTACATCAGCATAACTACAACTATTATGTGATGAATGAGCCGACAATCAGCGACTACGACTTCGACCAGATGATGCATCGGTTGCAGGCGTTGGAGGCGTTGCATCCCGAGATGAAAGACGAGAACTCGCCAACACAACGCGTAGGCTCCGACCTCGACAGCGGGTCGTTCAAGCAGTCGAAACATCAGTATCCGATGCTCTCGCTGGGCAACACCTACTCCGAAGAGGAGGTGAGGGAGTTCTTCCTCCGCGTGCAGAACAGTCTGCAGGAGCCCTTTGAGATTGTCTGCGAACTGAAATTCGACGGCACCTCCATCTCGCTCATCTACGAAAACGGTCGACTGAAAGAGGCAGTGACCCGTGGTGACGGCACCATGGGCGACGTAGTGACCGACAACGTGAGAACCATACGCACCGTGCCACTCACCCTCCAAGGTGACTATCCCGAAAAATTTGAGATTCGCGGCGAGATACTCTTGCCATGGAAAGAGTTTGACCGCCTGAACGAGGAACGCAGTCGTCAGGGCGATGCACTCTTTGCCAATCCTCGCAATGCCGCTTCGGGCACACTCAAACTACAAAACACCAAAGAGGTGGCACGTCGTCGATTGGATGTCTACCTCTATCATCTCTTGGGCGAGAACCTCCCGATGAGACGTCACTCCGACAACTTGGAGCAGGCGCGCAAATGGGGATTCCAGATATCAGAACATACGAAGGTGTGTCAAACCGTTGATGAAGCCATCGACTTCATCCACTACTGGGACACTGCACGCCGCGACCTTCCCGTAGCCACCGACGGCATGGTACTCAAAGTAAACAGCCTCGACCAACAACAGCAGTTGGGCATGACAGCCAAATGTCCACGTTGGGCCATTGCCTATAAGTTCCAAGCCGAGAAAGCCGTGACGAAACTGCTGGAGGTGACCTTCCAAGTGGGACGCACCGGCATCGTGACTCCAGTGGCTAACCTCGAAGCCGTTCAACTCTCGGGCACCACAGTGAGAAGAGCCACCTTGCATAACGCCGACTTCATCCGTCAGCTCGACCTCCACGAAGGCGACATGGTGAGTGTGGAGAAGGGTGGTGAGATCATTCCTAAGATTACCGAAGTGGTGATGGAACACCGTGCTGAAGATGCGAAACCAGTGGTTTATCCAACCCATTGTCCTGAGTGTGGCGCTTTGCTGCAGAGGGTAGAGGACGAGGCCGCTACGGTCTGTCCGAACCGTTTCTGTCCGCCACAGGTCAAAGGACGCATCGAACACTTCGTGAGTCGTAAGGCAATGAACATCGACGGACTTGGTAGCGAGACGATAGCATTGCTCTACAGCAAAGGACTGCTGAGAGACGTGGCCGACCTCTACGACCTGACCCCGATGCAGTTGGCGTCGATGGACCGCATGGGCGAGAAATCGGCGAACAACATCATGCGTGAGTTGGAAAAATCAAAACAAGTGTCGTTTGCCCGTGTGCTCTTCGCCCTTGGCATCAAGGGTTGTGGTGAGCAAGTGGCAAAAACCCTCGCACTGAATTTCCCAAGTCTCGAAGCCTTGGAGAACGCTACGTTGGAACAGCTGACAAGGATTGACGCCATCGGCGAAGTGTTGGCTGAAAACGTCGTATCATTCTTCCTCGACCTCAGCAACATACAACTTATCGACCGCCTCCGTGCCGCAGGACTCACCTTTGAAATGAAGGAAGAGGAACTGCCTCAGCAGCTGTCGCAAGCGCTGGAAGGCATGAGTATCGTGATTTCGGGCGTGTTTGCACACCACAGTCGCGACGAATATAAACAGATGATAGAGCAGCACGGCGGTAAGAACGTGGGCTCCATCTCGAAGAAGACCACCATGGTGCTCGCCGGCGAAAACATGGGACCTGCCAAACTGGAGAAAGCACAACAGTTGGGCGTCAAGATTGTCAGCGAAGACGAGTTTCTAACAATGATTCAGTCTAATTCTCAACCATGAACATAATAGAAAAAATAAAAGACTTCTGCTTTCGTTGGGAAGTTAGAAAATGGCATCAAGAAATTCAGGAGGAGCGCAATCCGGGTTTCATAGCCTATCATGACGTGAAACAGGTGCTGCTGCTCTTCGAGAGCGAGTGGAGCGAACAGAATCAACACGTGGTTGCCATGGGCAAACGATTGGAGGCTGACGGCAAGAAGGTGACCTACTGCATGTATGTCAACAAGAAACAAGCCATCACCTCAACACTCCCACAGCGCCTGGTGATTGACATGGAACATAAGAGCCGACTGGATAAACCCGAGGCGCTGACGATGCGGCAGCTGGAGGAAAACCACTACGACGTGCTTATTGACCTCTCAACCTTTGAATGTCGTCCACTTCGTTACGCCTTGCTCCATGCCAATGCCTCTATGAAGTGCGGACTGAAAGGACCGAAGTCGAAGTTCTACGACCTCACCATCGACCTCAGCAACCGTCCCGAGTTGCCAGAAGATGCCCCAGAACCCACTCCAGAGGAGAAAGCCTCGGAACTCTTCCAACATATACATCACTACCTAAAGACTTTCAAATAAGACAATATTATGATAGTTCTCTTGAGATAACAGATGGTACATCGGAATATGAGTTGTTCATAAATGAGGATGTGGAGGCATACTTGTTAGAACTATCCATAATCGAGAAAAGAAGGCCGGCTGTCATAGGTGTGAAGCTGACTGAAGGGCTTGTGTCAAAGAGAAT
>CALEJM010000283.1 GCA_937898265.1 uncultured Porphyromonadaceae bacterium | reverse complement strand
ATTCTGTTCAACAAAAGTCCACATGATTTTTGGAGCCGAGTTCCACCAGATTGGAAAAGCCAGAACAACTGTGTCATATTTTGAAAAATCAAACTCAAAGAACTTCACTACTCGCTCACACCGTTCTTCCACGCCGCCATGGCCGACATCAAGATGAAGCAACAGCAATACGCTGAGGCGATTCCACACCTTGAGTTGGCAATCCCAAGTGAGAAAGACAAAGTTCAACGCACCCGCTTTGAATACGTGCTCGGTCAGCTCTACGCGCAGACCGGCGATCGCAAGAAAGCCGTTGAGCATTTCAACCTCGCCGCCCGTAAGGCACAGAACTACGAGATGGAGTTCAACGCCTCGCTGGAAGCGCTGAAGACGGAGCCTAAGTCGCAGTCGGCCATCAAGGGTCTGGAGCGTATGGCGAAGTCGTCGAACAACAAGAACTACCTCGACCAGATATACCTTGCTGAGGGTCAACATTATCTCTTGCTCAACAAAGAAGAGAAAGGCATCGAGATGATGAAAAAGGCAATCAGTGCCAGCACCCGCAACGGCATCGAGAAGGCAGTGGCGGCGCAGACATTGGCCGACCTCTATTTCAAGAAACGCAAATACGTGGAGGCTGAGCCCTACTACCGTATGGCGGAAGAGCTGATGAACAACACTGCCGACAACTACCTCGTGGTTCGCGAACGCAAAGAGGTGCTCGGCGAGTTGGTGGGCTTCTATGAGACACGCCAACTGCAGGACAGTCTGCTTGACCTCTCACGCAAATCGCCAGAGGAGCAGCGTAAGATTGTCAACAAAATCATCGAAGAGCGCAAGAAGGCAGACGCGGCAGCAGCTAAGGCGGCAGCCGACTCGGCAGCACTGGCCTCAGCCAATCTGAATCAGCCACGCAATCCGCAAATCACCCCTCAACGTGGCAACGGCGAGTGGTATTTCTACAACACCCAACTGATGTCGGCAGGCGCCAATGAGTTCCGCCGCGTTTGGGGCAATCGTACGTTGGTCGACAACTGGCGCGTAGCAAAGATTGCCGGCGGCAGCAGCGACCGCTATACCGCCGACAGCGACAACGACGCTTCTGGTGGCAAGGGTGGCAAAGGCAGCAACCCCAACGACTCAACCTCCAACGACCCCTACAATCCGGAGTATTACCTGTCGCAGATTCCGAAGAACAACGAAGAGCGTGCCGCTGCCAGTGAACTGGTGGCCGATGCGCTGCTGAATATGGGCTTGATCTACGAAGATAAGCTGAAGGACGACTCCATTGCGTCAGTCACGTTTGCTGAGTTGCGCCGACGCTTTGACAAACACCCCCGACTGTTAGATATCTACTACTCATCATATTGCATCTACGGTCGTCTCGACAGTCTGACAGCCCAAGAGGCAATGCGTCAGCGCATCTTGACGGAGTTTCCGGAGAGTCGCTACGCCGCCATGCTCTCACAGCCCGACTACGCCGAGCGCGCCGCCAAGATGTACAGCATGCAAGACTCACTCTATCAAGCCACCTACCGCGCCTATATGATGGGCGAGTACGACTCCGTCAAGGCCAACTTCCGATGGGTGGAGCGTGAGTATCCAACGTCGCAACTGTTGCCTCAGTTCACGTTGCTGAACGCCCTGTCGTTGGGCCGCGAAGGCAAAGACGAGGAATTCCGCAGCGCCATCAGTCTGATGGTCAAGAAATATCCGCAAAACGACGTCTCCGACCTCGGTCGCGACCTCCTGGCACATATCAGTCAGGGCAAGACCTCTGCCACCGACGGCTCTCCGCTCTCAACCTCCACAACCGCACCTATCACCAATCCGACGGCAGCCTCAACAGCCAACGGAACCGCCACCACTGCCGTAGCCTTCACCACCGACCTCCGCTCGCCTTATGCAGTGGCACTGGTCATCATGAAGCCTAAGGCGATTACTGCCAATCAGTTGCTCTATGATGTGGCGGCTTTCAACTTCGCACGCTTTATGGTGAAGGACTTCGACCTCGACATCCGCAAACTGGAAAACAACGATGCAGTGGTTGTAACCGGACTGATGCACCACGAGGAGGCGCTGTGGTACGAGCGGATGCTGATGGGCGAGGCTTCGCTGAAGGCGCTGGTTGACAACGGCACCTGCCAACTGGTGGTCATCTCCGTAGACAACCTCAAGAAGATTGGCTTCCCGCTGACATTGGACCAGTATGCCGACTTCCTCAACGGCAAATAATTCTTCCTTACAATATATTATATTACTACCACACGGATGGACATCACGCAAGGACATATCCTATGGGTTGACGACGAAATCGATCTCCTCAAAGCACACTTCCTCTACCTCGAGCGCAAGGGCTACCGACTGACGGCAGCCACCAACGGCATCGACGCCATCGACATGGTGCGTCAGCAGTCGTTCGACATCGTCTTCCTCGACGAGAACATGCCAGGCAAGAGCGGCTTGGAGGTGTTGGGCGAGTTGAAAGCCATAGCCCCAGCCCTTCCTGTGGTGATGATTACGAAAAACGAGGAGGAAGACTTCATGGATATGGCCATCGGCAACCTTGCTGCCGACTACCTCATCAAGCCCGTCAAGCCCGAGCAGATTCTCCTCACACTGAAGAAGAACATCCACAAACGGGAGATTCTCAACCAACAGACTACCACCGGCTACCGCGAGGAGTTTGGCGAGATAGGCATGCAGATGTCGGAAGACCTCTCCCCAGAGCAGTGGGCCGACCTCTACCGCCGCCTCGTGGCGTGGGACCTCCGTCTCACCGAAGCCGACAACACCATGGCCGATATGCTCCGTATGCAGTGGCAGGAGGCCAACCGTCTGTACGGCCGTTTCTTCAAACGCAACTACCTCAGGTGGTTAGAGTCTGCCCCCACGGAGCGTCCGCTGATGAGTCACGACGTGATGACACGACGCATCATGCCCCTCATTGACCGCGGCGAGAAGGTCTTCCTCGTGGTTATCGACAACTTCCGCTACGACCAATGGAAAGCCATCCAGCCGTTGCTTGCCGACACCTTCACCTTCGAGAGCGAGGAACTCTGCACCGCTATTCTCCCCACTGCCACACAGTATGCCCGCAACGCCATCTTCTCTGGCCTCATGCCGTTGCAGATTCAACGTATGCACCCCGAACTGTGGGTGGAAGAGGCTGAAGATGAGGGAAAGAACCTCAACGAAGAACCACTCGTGCGCGACTATCTCGACCGTCACCGCCGACAAGACATACGCTTCACCTATCATAAAATCAACGACACACAGGCTGGCGAGCGACTCATCGACCAACTCCCGACGATGAAGAACCACCCGCTGAACATCTGCGTCATCAACTTCATCGACATGCTTTCTCACGCACGCACCGAGTCGAAGACCATACGCGAACTCGCCTCTACGGAAGCCGCTCTGCGCGATTTGGCTGTCAACTGGTTTCGCCACAGCTCCACGCTCACCCTCCTGCGCCAGATTGCCCGCCAAGGCTACACCGTGGTGCTTACCACCGACCACGGCTCCATACGCGTCACCCGTCCGCAGAAAGTGGTGGGCGACAAAAACCTCAGTCTCAACCTCCGCTACAAGCTTGGACGACAGATGAGCTATCCCGCCAAGGCAGTCTTTGAAATCACTGACCCTCAGCGCTATCTCCTCCCGTCGCCCAACCTCAGCAGCACCTATATCTTTGCCCTCGAAAGCGATTTCTTTGCCTACCCCAACAACTACAACTATTACGTTTCCTACTACCGCGACACGTTCCAACACGGAGGCATCTCGCTTGAAGAAAACCTCGTTCCGCTCGTCACCCTCAAGCCGAAAAATAACGAATAAGCCCCCAGCAACTATTGTCTGAAAGGGTCATAAGGAAGACTGCGTTTGTCTATTCCATACATTATTTATAATTTTGCGCCCCCAAGCAGACACCTTTCCTTGAACATCTGCCCAAGGCTCAAAAACTTGAATAACAAAATGAAACTCACCACCATCATCCTTGAGACCCTTGCCTATCTTGCACAGGTGTTCTCCATCGTGTTCCTCTTCATGAGTATCACGGCCCACAACATACTCGTCGGCGTACTCACAAGCGCAGTGCTTTGGGTTATCGGTTTTGCCCTCTACCGCTGGGAACTCTACATCGAAAACCGCCGCACCGAGCCTTCCGAGCACTACGACTTCATCGTGCTCATCACCCTCGGCTGGCTGATGCTTTCACTCATCGTGGTCTACTTCGCCACCCCCAATCTCAAGACCGACATCGAATACCCTATCGTACACATGATTGTGAGCAACTACCTCATCGGCGCCGGACTCCTCCGCCGTCGCATGTACAACAAAAAAGCTGCTCAGAACAACAAAGAATAGCTGCAACAACAACATATTGCAAGCCACAGACTCTTTGCCAACGCTGACAGGCAGAGAGTCTGTTGTTGTTTTGTTTGTAAATCAAGACCAACAAAATCTCTCGATTTATCTAAAAACGACACCTCGCAGCCGCAAGATATTAAACGCTCTTTACAAACAACATAGCCGCCCATTATTTTGTAAAAAAGCGACGCGAAAAAGTATCTTCGGGTCAGGAATTCAGAGCGCTTGCCGACAAACAAACCCAAACAAAAAAATAAGAAAAACAACAGAAACCAAACGCACAGACAGATTGCCGTTTTCGAAACGGAAGAACCCATTTGGCGCAACGAGCGGACAACTTAATAATTTCTAAAATTGTATGAATAGAATGGGGAATATTTCAATAAAATTCACTATCTTTGTGAGTTCATTTATTAGATTTTCTTATCATTGGCATATTGCACGATGACGAGGACGGTCTAACAACAAGCAAGGCGCTGTCAACAAGCTGGTTAAACCCAATTTTTCCAGCAAACATGCTTCTCGGTGCCCTTTTAACAAAGAAATTCGTGTCATTAGAATGAAATACGCATTAATCACCGGTGGTTCAAGAGGTTTGGGACGCGCCATCTGCCTTAAACTGGCTCAGATGGGCCTACCTGTCATCATCAACTACCAATCGAACAAACAGGCTGCCGAAGAGGTTGCACAGACAATCTTGAGCATGGGAGGCCATGCCGAGCTTATGCCCTTCAACGTAGGCAACGAAAAAGAAGCCTCTCAAGCCATAGACCAATGGGAGGCTGCGCACCCCGACGACTACATCGCCTACTTGGTCAACAACGCCGGCATCAGGAAAGACAGCATGATGTTCATGATGCCAGAAAGCGACTGGCACGACGTAATCAACACCAGTCTCAACGGTTTCTTCTATGTCACAAGAAAAGTGCTTCCCAAGATGATGATGCGCCGACACGGTGGCAGAGTGGTCAACATCGCCTCCCTCTCCGGAGTCAAAGGCATGCCTGGTCAAGCCAACTACAGCGCCGCCAAGGCCGCTTTGATTGGTGCCACCAAGGCACTTGCCCAAGAGACCGCAGCAAGAAACGTGACCGTCAACGCCGTGGCTCCAGGATTCATTGAGACCGACATGACCAAAGACCTCCCTCAGGACGAGTTGAAAAAACTGGTGCCAATGAACCGTTTCGGTCAACCGGAAGAAGTTGCCTCGCTGGTCGGATTCCTCTGCTCCGACGAAGCGTCGTACATCACAGGCGAAGTAATCAACATCAACGGAGGACTCTACACCTGATACCCCACTTCACGCAGAACGTATAAAACAGAAACAGACTATGGCAAACAGAGTAGTAATAACGGGCATCGGCATCTGGTCGTGCATCGGCACTGATATCCAAACAGTCAAAGAATCGTTATACAACGGAACATCGGGCATCGTGATGGACGAAAGACGCAAGGAATACGGCTTTCGCTCGGGACTGACCGGCAAGGTCGAGAAGCCCGTTCTCAAAGGACTGCTGGACCGCCGCCAACGTGCCTACATGTCGGAAGAAGCAGAATACGCCTACATGGCAACCCGTCAAGCCTTCCAACAAGCAGCCGTCGACGAAGAATATCTGCTTGCCAACGAGATAGGCTGCATCTTCGGCAACGACTCCTCTGCCAAAGCCGTTGTTGAAGGCTACGCCGTCATGGAACAGAAACACGACTCCGAACTGATTGGCTCCGGCTCCATCTTCCAGTCGATGAACTCCACAGTCAACATGACCCTCTGCTCCATCTTCCCCCTTCGCGGCATCAACTTCTCCGTCAGCGCCGCCTGCGCCAGCGGCAGCCACGCCATCGGTCTGGGCTATATGATGATCAAACAAGGCTTGCAAGACATGGTTTTATGCGGCGGAGCTCAGGAGACCAACGAATACAGCATGTCGTCGTTCGATGCCATCCGCACCTTCTCGATGCGCATGAACGAGCCGACCAAGGCAAGTCGCCCCTTCGACAAAGAGCGCGATGGCCTCATCCCTTCGGGTGGAGCGGCAGCCTTGGTGCTTGAAGACTACGAACACGCCAAGGCACGCGGAGCCAACATCTTATGCGAAGTGTGCGGCTACGGCTTCTCAAGCAACGGCGGAGCCATCTCGCAACCCAACGAAGTGGGAAGCGCCCTTGCCATGGAGCGAGCCATGAAAGATGCAGGCATTGCTCCGAGCGATGTCGACTACATCAACGCCCACGCCACCTCGACCCCTCAGGGCGACATGTACGAGGCAAAGGCATTGGCAAAACTCTTTGAGAACGAGCACGCCCTGATAAGCAGCACGAAGTCTATGACCGGCCACGAATGCTGGATGGCAGGCGCCTCAGAGGTGGTCTACTCCATCATCATGATGCAAAACAACTTCGTTGCCCCCAACATCAACTTCGAAAACCCTGACGAATATTCAGAAAAACTCCATATCCCCCCCCGAACCGTAGACACCCAGCTCAGATACATCTTGAGCAACTCCTTCGGCTTCGGCGGAACCAACAGTGCATTGATTATCAAAAACATCAACATATGAAGAAACTTGTAATCGGAATCTTGTTCATCTTGACAAGCTCCCTGACTTTCGGACAAACACTCTCTGGCTCATTAGACGGACTGACTTCAAGCGGAAAAGCCACCTTCTCCATCGATTTCTCATCAGCCTCAATCCACGGCATGAGCGTGGAAGACTTTGAATGCATCGAGACCGACTGGTCGAAAGACCTTCCAGAGATCAAAGGATACTTCATCGAACATCTCATCGAGAAACTCTACGGCAAACTCATCATAGGCTACAACGTAAAGTCGGACTACGCAATCAACGTCCAAGTGCTTAGCATCTCACCCAAAGGAAGCTTCACCTGCGACGTCATCATTGAGAACAACGGTCAGGAAGTTGCCAAAATCCAAGGACTCAACGCCAACGGAGGAGGCTTTGGAACTAAGTTACACCTCATCAAAGCTGGCGCAAAACACGCTGGCAACGCTTTGGGACAACTCCTTTACAAAGAGATAGACAAGGCTAACAAACAGAAATAACACATGCATCTCTCCCCTGCTTTAGAAAAGAAATATACGAAAGACAACATGCCCGCTCGCGATGCTCAGCGCATGGCAGAGTTCATCGCCTGGGGACCTGTTCTCTTCCAAGTTTCGCGCCTGATGCTCAAGTTCGGCATCTTCGCCATGCTTAGAGAAGCCGACAAAGGACTGACCCGCGAGGAAATCGTAGAACAGACAGGGCTGACCGACTACGCAGTGAAATGTCTGCTGGAAGCCTCTCTGTGCATCGGCACCATCATCGTTGACACTGAAACCGACCGCTATCTGTTGGCCAAAACAGGTTGGTTCCTGCTGACCGACGCCTCCACTCAGGCAAACATCAACTTCAACCAAGATGTCAACTACGAGGGTCTTTTCCGATTGGAAGAGTCGCTCGTCAACGGCAAGCCAGAGGGACTGAAACACTTTGGCAACTGGCCTACGGTCTACGAAGGACTCTCCAGTCTGCCGAAACAGGTGCAGGACTCATGGTTCGGCTTCGACCACCACTACAGCGACCTCTCCTTCCCGGAGGCACTTGAGATTCTGTTTAACAAAAACCACACACGCTCCCTCTACGACGTAGGCGGCAACACCGGCAAGTGGGCAATTCAATGTGTAGGCTTCAACAAAGATGTGGAGGTGACGATACTCGATTTGCCCCAACAGATAAAGATGATGGAAGCCAACATTGCCGGCAAGGAAGGGGCAGAACGAATCAAAGGACACGGCATCAACCTCTTGGATGCCAACGCACCATTCCCACAACGGGAAGGAGGATTGGACGCGATATGGATGTCGCAATTCCTCGACTGCTTCTCGATGGACGAGATTGTCAGCATTCTGACCCGCGCCAAAGCGGCCATGACTGCCAACACGAGAATCTATATCATGGAGACTCTGTGGGACCGACAGAAGTTTGAGACCGCAGCCTTCTGCCTCACCATGACCAGTCTCTATTTCACCGCTATTGCCAATGGCAACAGCAAGATGTACAACACCGAAGACCTCCGTCTCTGCATCGAAAAAGCAGGATTGGAAATAGAGGAAATCATCGACGGACTGGGTCGCGGACATAGCATAATAAAAGTAAAACTAAGATAAGACATAACAATGACAAGAACAGAAATTGAAGAAAAGGTGAAAGCCTTCATGATTGACGAGATGGAGATTGATGAAGACAAAGTCTATGCCGACGCCCGCCTCAAAGAAGACATGGGCATCGACAGCTTGGACTATGTTGATATCGTTGTCATCGTTGATAATGTGTTCGGTTTCAAAATCAAGCCTGAGGAGATGAAAAACGTGAAGACCTTGGGCGATTTCTGCGATTACATCGAAAAGAAAATAGCATAAATGGAAAAGAAGTGGGCAGGCACAACCTACGGCAACGGATGGATGCACAAATGGCTTATCCGCATCCTGAGGTTTATTGACAACAGGATACTCTACGTCTTTGTTGCCATCTTCGTCATCCCTGTCTGCCTGATTCTAAACCCAAGTTGCGGCATCACCTACCGCTATTTCCGCCAACAGCACAACTACGGCAAGCTCAAGGCAGCATGGAAGACCTACGTCAACCACTGTCTGTTCGGACAAGTGGTCATCGACAAGTTTGCCATGTATGCCGGCAAGACGTTCAACGTCACCGTTGAAGGATTCGACTACTACAAACAGTTGGCAGCCAAAGACGATGCCTTCATACTCTTAAGCTCTCACGTCGGCAACTACGAGATTGCTGGCTACACCCTCAAAGCCGAAAACAAGAAATTCAACGCATTGGTTTTCTTCGGCGAGAAAGCCTCGGTGATGGAAAACAGAGCCAAACTCTTTGCCCGCACCAACATCAACATGATTGCCATCCGTCCCGATATGAGCCATCTGTTCGAGATCGACCGCGCCCTTGTGAATGGCGAGACCGTCAGCATGCCTGCCGACAGGATATTCGGCTCACAGAAAAAGATAACCCTTCCTTTTCTCAACGGCAAGGCCGACTTCCCCTACGGCCCGTTTGGCGTGGCAACCATGCGCAGTCTGGACGTGATGACAATTCACGTGATGAAAACCGCATGGAACAGCTATAAGATTATCATCACACCGCTGAACTACAACAAAGAAACATCACGAAAAGAGCAAGTGGAACAACTCAGCCACCTCTACATCCAGGAATTGGAAAAGATTGTCAAACAATATCCTACGCAGTGGTATAATTATTTTGAGTTTTGGAATGATGGAGAATAACGCCATAGAAGATTTTGTCAACCCTACGGACCAATTCGTCCGCAGTATCGACGTGCATACCCTTCTGCCACAGCAAGAACCGTTTGTGATGATAGGACAGATGGAACACTTCGACAGCAAGCACGTGGTGACCAGCACAACCATCAACGAAGAGAATCTTTTTGTTGAAAACGGACTTTTCTCCGCTTCCGGACTGATAGAGAACGTTGCCCAGACCTGCGCCGCACGCATCGGCTTCATCAATAAAATCATCTACAAAAAAGGGGTGCAGATTGGTTTTATCGGCGCCATAAAAAACTTGGCAATCAAAGAACTACCCAAAGTTGGAGAGACGATATTCACCTACGTGACCGTCGAAGAAGAAATTTTCGGCATCATCCTTGCCAAGGCAGAGGTGAGATTGGGCAACAAGGTCTTGCTCTCCACAGAAATGAAAATAGCATTAAAAGAGGAAGAATAGCATGGAACTCAAGGCTTCTAAAGATATAGAAATCAGATTCAACGAGGTCGACATGATGAACGTGGTGTGGCACGGCGCCTACCCAACCTATCTTGAGGACGCTCGCGAAGCTTTTGGTGCTCAGTACGGTTTGTCGTATCAAGGATATATCGACAACCACTACTTTGCACCTATCGTCGACATGCAGATTCAATACAAACTTCCCCTCCGCTATGGCTCACGGGCTCGTGTGGACATCGTGTACCGCCCCACCGAGGCCGCCAAGATAGTTTTTGACTACGAGATTCGCGACCGTGAAGACAACCGCCTCTACTGCAAGGCGCGCACCATACAGGTCTTCATGGACACGAACTACAACCTTGAGATAAACAACCCCGACTTCTTTGTGAAGTGGAAGGAAAAATGGCAACAATAATAGCCCATAACATCCTCTCTCCGTTAGGTTTCACAACGGAAGAGAACTACCAGGCCATCAAGTCTGGAAGGGGTGCGTTGTGCCATTACAACAGCATGGAAGGAGTTCCCTTCGCCTTTACCGCATCGCTGTTTTCGGAACAGCAGCGCCAAGAGATAGCGTTGGAGGGCTACACCTGGTTTGAGTCGTTAGCCATCCGCTCTATTCGTGCTGCCCTGCAACAATCGCCGCTCGCCATCGACAACAAGACCTTGCTGATCATCAGTTCCACAAAAGCTAACGTGGGACTTTTGACAGCAGACGCCAATAGCAACAACATCTTGTGTCCAGGCGTGGCAGCCCAGAGGATAGCAGCGGCGGTGGGCATCCAGACACAACCCATCGTTGTGAGCAACGCCTGCATCTCCGGTGTCTCCGCCTTGATATTGGGTCACCGACTCCTAAGTCAGCAAACATGCAACACCTGCATCGTTTGTGGCGTCGACGTCCAGAGTCCGTTCATCATCTCCGGCTTCCAATCGTTCAAAGCGCTGTCGGAAGAGAGTTGTCGTCCCTTCGACATCGAACGTCTGGGACTGAACCTTGGCGAAGCGGCTGCCACCGTCATACTTTCCAACCAGACCACCTCAGCGGGATGGAACATCTGCTCCGGCGCCGTTCGCAACGACGCCTACCACATCAGCAGTCCGTCGCCGCAAGGTGAAGGATGCGCCCAAGCCATCAACACAGTGATGGGGGGAAAACCGACTGGAGAATTGGCGTTGGTGAGTGCGCACGGAACAGCCACGATGTATAACGACCAGATGGAATCGAAGGCGATAGAGAAAGCCGGACTGTCGGACATCCCTGTCAATGCCTTGAAAGGGTATCTCGGGCACACGATGGGAGCCGCCGGCGTCATCGAGACCGTCCTTACGATAAAATCGCTTGACGACAACACGATTCTCGGAACCAAAGGTTTTGAGGAATTGGGCGTCAGCGGTCGCATCCGTTTGTCGGCCAACAACCAAAACACCAACAAGACAGAATTCATCAAAATCATATCTGGTTTTGGCGGTTGCAACGCTGCCATACGCCTTGCCAAAGGCTTACCGACCACAACGGCAACACCAACGCAGACCCCAACCCATACCACTCATCAGCTTGAGCTTTCGAATGAGGGTGTGGTGATAGACGGCGTTGCCATGCCAACAGATTGCCAAGGCAAAGAACTGCTGACCGCCCTGTACAAGACCAAGGTTGGCAGCTATCCCAAGTTCTACAAGATGGACGGTTTGGCGAAAGTGGGTTTCCTGGCGGCAGAATTGCTGGGACAGCTGGAGGCTGACGACGAGAAGAATCTCGGCAGACGTGCCATTGTCTTCTTCAACAAGTTCGGCTCTCTGAATGCCGACAAGACCTATCTGAAGACCATTGCCGATGCCAACAACTATTTCCCTTCGCCCTCCGACTTCGTCTACACCCTGCCCAACATCGTGAATGGAGAAATAGCCATCAAGCAAGGCTGCAAGGGGGAGACCTGTTTCTACGTGTTGCCAGAAAAAGACCCCGCCACCATCAACAGCATCATCGACGCCACCTTTCAAGACCCCGAGATGGAAAGCATGATGACAGGATGGATAGAATATGAGAATGACAATCGCTTTTTAGCAAGCATAAAAATAATAAAAAGATAATGGAAGAACTCATCTTACAATTAAAAGAACAAATCATTGATGCGCTCAATCTTGAGGAAATGACCCCAGCAGACATCGACGCTGCCGCCCCTCTCTTCGGCGAAGGGGGCTTGGGACTCGACTCCATCGACGCATTGGAAATCATCGTTCTTTTGGAGAAAAACTATGGCATCCGTCTGGCCAACGCGGCAGAGGGAAAATCGATATTCAGCAGTATAGAAAACATCGCAAAATACGTCAGCGAAAACAGGAAAAAATAAGGTAGCATGACTCACGGCATCGCAATAACAGGTAGTGGAATCATCTGTGCAACAGGCAGTGACAAGGCCACGGTGGCAGACGCCCTCAAAAGACAGAGAAGCGGCATCGGGACAATGCAGCACCTGAAGTCGACCCACACGGAACTTCCTGTGGGAGAAGTGAAGATGACCAACGAGCAGCTCAAGGCGTTGCTCGGAGTGGCAGCCACGCTTGAAATCAGCAGAACGTCTCTGCTGGGTACCTACGCACTCCGACAAGCTATTGCCGATGCCAACCTTACCGTGGAACAGCTCAACGGCAGCCGCGTGGTCCTCATCTCCGGCACCACCGTGGGCGGCATGGATATCACCACAGCCATGACCGGTGTTCCCATGGCGCTGAAAATGCCCAAGGTCATCAAGGTCAACCTGACAGGCCATCTGCAGCCCGGTGTCAACGCCAAGGAAGTCATCTTAGAAATGCTGCGCAGA
>CALEJM010000282.1 GCA_937898265.1 uncultured Porphyromonadaceae bacterium | reverse complement strand
ATACTTCACATTGATGACTACAGGCTGCGACTCTTGTTTGTAGCGGTTGACGGCCACAACGGCAAAGGTCATCCTTCCCCTCGAGCCTTTGAGGTAAGGAGTGAGGTTCAGGCAGTCGTCGGCTGTGATGGCTACGAGGTTATTTTTCTGACATACGGTGGCTGGCTTGCCGATGGTGGCATAAACCACGTATTTGACAGCACGCTTCTCAATAGACGCTGCTTCGCCGCCGTTCCACGAGAGGGTAGGCACGCCGTCGTAACGAAGCACTTTGAGATGCGACACTTTGGACGGACGGTTGACTACGGCTCGATTGTTGACTGGCACGAGTGCCGGGTGGGTGAAATAGCTGTTGCGGAGACTGTCGCGAATGCCTTGACGGTTCTCCATGATAGCCACCATGCTGTACATAGCAGCTCCGCCCACCTCAGGGTAGTCGCGCAGCATGTTCAACTGACGAATCACCTCGTTGCCTTGTCGCCAAGGGGCAGCAGCACTCTTGTTACCCAACTGTGAGGCGTAGAGACCGATGTAGAGGTTGGTCTTATAGGCGTTGCGACTCCACCATTCAAGGAGTATGGCATAGTCAGCCACCTTCTTACCGATTTCCCAGTAGAGCTGGGGAACAACATAGTCGATATAACCACGCTCCAACCAAAGGAGGATGTCGGCATAGAGACCGTCGTAGTTGGTGAATGCCTGCGTGTTGGAACCGCGTGGGTCTTCTTTCTTGTTACGCCATACGCCAAAAGGACTGATGCCGAACTCCACCCATGGCTTGACGGCTTTGATGGTGTCGCGGAGAGCTACGATGGTCTGCGTCACGTTGTCACGGCGCCAGTCGCCAATGGTCTTGAACCCACGAGGGTCGGCTTTGAATTGAGCTTTATCGGGAAACTCCTGTCCGCTGACGGGATAGGGGTAGAAATAGTCGTCCATGTGGATAGCGTCGATATCGTAGCGTGCTACCATATCGGCAACCACACATTTCAGATGTTGTTTCACCTCCTTTAAGGCTGGGTTGAAATAGAACTTGCCACCATATTTTACGAACCACTCAGGGTGTTTGCTATAAGGGTGGTTGGCGGAGAGTTTCTTTGTCTCAACGTCCATAGAGGCACGATAGGGGTTAATCCACGCATGAACCTCAATGCAACGGTCATGGGCTTGCTCAACGATGAAAGCAAGCGGATCGTAGAGTGGTGAAGGCGCTTTGCCTTGTTTGCCAGTGAGGTAGAGACTCCATGGCTCGTAGCTTGACTCAAAGAAGGCATCGGCAGCTGGACGCACCTGGATGAAGATAGCGTTGAACTTAAGTGCTTCGAGAGTGTCGAGGATGGCAATCATCTCTTGGAGTTGCTTCTGCGATGAAAGCGACGACGATGAAGGCCAGTCGATATTGACTACCGTTGCTACCCAAGCTGCACGCATCTCGCGGGGCGTCTGGGCTGAAAGAGGGGAGTGGGTTGGTTGTGTAAACCACAAGAGAAGAATCAACCAGAGGGCTTTTGTCAGCATCTGACCGTTTCTTCGGGTGTGTCGTATCTGTTGTTTCATTGGAGTTATTTCTTCAAAGTGACATATTCTTTCTTGTTGTCCTCAAGGCGCAGTTGTTCTACCTTGAGACGTTCAGCCTTCGTACGATAGGTGAAACCGATGGTGTAGGCAAACGAGAAGGTGAGTCCGTCGCAGTGTCCCTTGCCGGGCACGTACCACAGGAGTGCTTTGTTCTCGTTGGAGTGGGCAGCCATCTTCATCTTGACAGCCCAACCCATCGTGAATCCCTTGGCGAGGTCGACACGCACGCCAGCCAACAGTTCCAACCATCCGACATAGACGTTCTTACGCTCGTAATCGATGGTGGTGGTTTCGCCCCAGTAGCCATCGGTGAGGGGCATGTCCTTCATCGTGTAGTTCATGACCGTCATGCCGTAGCGAAGTCCTACAAATGGGTAGTTCTGGGTTGGACGGGCGTTTCCTTTGTCGTCGAAACGACGCATGATATTGTAGTTGAGACCAATGCGCCAGAAAGGAGCGCTGGCAGCATAGGAAGCATCGTTAAGGGCGTGGGTTGCCACACGTCCGTAGCCCACCTCAACAACGGGGAATATCTTGTTGAAGAGATTGACGTCGATGACGGCTTCAGCAGTGATGACACTCTTGTCAACTGTCATACCGAGGAGTGGAGAGGCAATGTCCACATGGGCTGACCAACCGCAGAACACGGTGTCAACCTTATGTTTCTTGACGGAGTCGTTGGGAGTCTCTCCCCATACCGCTGTAAAAGCACATAGCGTGATGAGAAGCGTGAGACCGTATCGGAGGAGTGTTCTGTTGAATGACATTGCTTACTGCTGAGGTGAAAAATAGATGCGAAGATGTGAGGCGTTGAGGTCAACAACCTTATTCTCTAACATCGTGATGGAGTCAATCATATTGGTGGTATGACCAAAGGAGCGGATTTCAAATTCGGATTTGCATCCACATTCCAGTGAAATCACTTTATTGATTACGCTGTATACAACCTCAAGGGTGTCATTGCCGAGTGAGTCGCGACTGATGACAAAACGACTGATGGTATCAAAACTGTTGAGCGGCAACGCCAGTTTGTTGGTCATGGTGTTGTCGTAGAGCAGTGAGTCGCTTCCCAGTCCGTAGGCAGTGATAGCGGCCGACAGTTTGTTGGGACGGTAGGTCTCCTCCAAGGGGTCGTAGGCGGTGGCATAGAGTTCGCAACCAACAGCCGTCTTCAACTCCTCGTGGCACTCGCCGTCGCGGGAGGCGCAACTAAGTAGCAACAGACTGACCAAGGCAGCGAAGGAGAGACTGAGTCGGTTAGGCTTCATGCTCGGTGAGATTGCGCATTTCTTCTTTGATATGATCAATGGCCTCTTCTGTTGGGGTGTCCTCCAATGAGCCATAGAAAGAGAGCAGTCGCTCGGCAAGTACGGCTCCCGAGGCATCGACAGGGGTGCTTGATGCAATCTTGTTGATGGCGCTGGTGATAGCCTCTTTGGCTTGAACAACGGCTTCCCAGGTGTCGGCGGAAACGTAG
>CALEJM010000281.1 GCA_937898265.1 uncultured Porphyromonadaceae bacterium | reverse complement strand
CTGGCGGCGGGGTTGTCGTCCATCTTCCCGATCCTGATGGTCGCGCCGATCCTCGTGTCCGACTATCGGAGCGGCAGGATGGAGACGAATACGCCGCTCTTCCGCTGGATTTGCCTCGGAGCGTGCGCATGGGGACTCGTCGTCCCGGCGCTCGGCGGGAATCCGATCGTCGTCACGATTGCCGCGCAGATCTCGAATGTGTTTGTCCTTCCGCTCACGATTCTGGCGATTCTCCTGCTCTTGACCCGCACTATTTCTTCCCTATCACCGAGTATATCTATTGGATAGTCAAAGACCCTAAAAAAATGTTCTTTGACAAGGAGAAATCGGGCTATGACTTCGGTCGCATCCTTGAACTCGTTCCACTCAGTCGGGGCGCTTCGGGTCGCATCACCCGCTTGAAGATTGTAGGCGAACGGATGACGATGACGGTTGGCAAGGAATTGGAGATTCGCAAATGGCTCTCGCCAACCCATCTCTACAGCTCGGCCTTCGTAGTCGACACTACAGATGAGGGCTTCACCCTCACTGGCGCTGGATGGGGGCATGGCGTCGGACTCTGTCAGATTGGTGCGGCACAGATGGCACACCAAGGCTTTACCTATCAAGAGATTCTCAACCACTATTTCCGAGGTGCTACGCTCGTGAAAAAGTGGTGATACTAATAAATACAGACCTTACAATGAGCAAATCAAACAAACCGTGGACCTGGGTGCCTTCGCTCTATTTTGCCGAGGGACTTCCCTATGTCGTTGTCATGGTGGTGGCCACTATCATGTACAAAAACCTTGGACTGAGCAACACCGAGATTGCCCTCTTCACCAGTTGGCTCTATCTCCCTTGGGTCATCAAACCGTTCTGGAGTCCGTTGGTCGACGTCTTCTTTACGAAGCGTGGCTGGATTGTCACGATGCAGGCACTCATCACGGTGGCATTTGCGTCGGTAGCGTTTCTCATTCCTACGCCGTTCTTCGTTCAAGCCACCTTGGCAGCCTTCTGGATTATGGCATTTGCTTCAGCCACTCACGACATCGCCGCCGACGGTTTCTACATCGCCTCACTCAACGAAGGCGATCAGGCGCTGTTCATCGGCATCCGCAACACCTTCTACCGCTTTGCCTCCATCACCGGACAAGGCTTGCTGGTCATGTTGGCAGGCTTTGTAGCCAAGCGCACCGACAACGTCCCTTTCTCCTGGACCGTTGTCTTTCTCACGCTGTCAGCCCTGTTTCTTGGTCTCACCCTCTGGCATTTCTTCTCGTTGCCACACGAAGAGCCAACTGCACGCGAGCGTCAGTCACTCTCTTCAGTCATGCACGAGTTGGGCGACACCTTCGTCAGTTTCTTTGCCAAAAAGGAGATACTCTTCATCCTGTTCTTCATCCTCACCTTCCGTTTGGGCGAGGCGCAACTCGGCAAGTTGGCACAGCCCTTCATGCTCGACTCAGCCACAGCCGGCGGTTTGGCAATGACCACCGAGTTTGTCGGCTTACTCTACGGCACCATCGGTGTCATAGCCTTGCTCACTGGCGGCATCTTAGGTGGCTGGGCTATCTCCCATTGGGGGCTGCGTAAATCCATTGTCCCTATGGCATTGGCAATGAATCTCCCTGATGCCCTCTATATCCTCATGGCATGGTTAGGCAACCACATATCCCTCTGGACTGTAGGCACCTGCGTAGCCATCGAGCAGTTAGGCTACGGCTTCGGCTACACCGCCTTCTCCATGTTCTTGATTCATGCCTCAGAGGGCGAGCACAAGACCGCCCACTTCTCCTTCGGCACTGGTCTCATGGCATTGGGTATGATGCTACCGGGCATGGCAGCCGGCTGGCTACAAGAACGGATGGGCTACATCGTCTTCTTCACCTGGGTCTGCCTCTGCACCATCCCTGGCATCATAGCGGCCGTCATTGCGCGCAACAAGACACTGAAATAATATAACGAAAACGAGAAAGCCTCCCCAAAAAGGAGGCTTTTTTTGTTTTTTAGGGTATAGATTGAAGACTACATTTTCATTGCATCGAGAATCTCTCGGATTGGTTTTTCTATATGAAACAAAAAATTGAGTTGTCATAAGATATGCAAGTCTCTTTCCGCCATAAAGGTTAGTTTTATGGCGTTGATTTTTAGAAGTGATTTCTTTTTGGAGCAAACAGAAGGAATTTGAGACGCTACGAGATTATTGATTACTACACGTTTTGGTTTATTAACATTGCCCTACTCTATACAAAGAAGATTTTTCGGTAGACAGGGCGCTATTTACTATTCTTCTACCATGTTTTTCAGACTATTAGCACTACTCAACACCCTTCAGCGGAAATTTCGTGGGGCAGTTGCGTTACTCACCACTCATCAGCGGAAATTCCGCTGGGCAGTTGCGTT
>CALEJM010000280.1 GCA_937898265.1 uncultured Porphyromonadaceae bacterium | reverse complement strand
GGCGCAATGAATGTTTTGGTCTCTGTGCTACTTTGAAAGCAGGGGCTTGTTGACCATTTTCCACACACATACCATTCGTTGCCGACTTTAGCAATGTCTCCGACAGCAAAACGTTCAAAAGAGCCGATGTAGTAGGGCTCACCGCCATCTTCTGAGACATAATAGTCAGCATATTCACATCTTCCCTGGGGCAATTCTCTAATTTCGCTGTCTCCACTGATTATGGTGTATAGTTTTTTGCCATCTGAAGTAAAGTGAACACCACAAAACTTATTGGGATTTTTAACGTGTGGATCTTTTGGGGTTATGTCCTTGATGACACCATCGATTTCAAGAAAAGGATATTTGATAGAATCTGCTGTACAGGTACGATAACAACTTCCATCCCAGTCGTCGTATGCTCTATTAACTGTCAAAATCTCGCCCGTAACGTATGTGTGACCGTCTTTCATGAATACATCGTGTATTAATCTTTGGGTCACTACTGTAGGGTGATAGGTCATCACACCATAGTCATTTAGTCTGGTGAATTCTTCCAAGTATATTACTACTGTATCACGAAAGAGCGATTCTCCAGTGTATATAAAGTTTGCGCCAGGATGGGTCGTATTGACGTTTTCTGGGGTGACGTTAAGACCGTTTCTTCTCCACTGATAGAACGTGGCATCTTTGGCAACAGGTTCATGAACTTTGCAGGAAACGCATAGCAGGGTTGCGCACAACAAAAGTAATGTTGAGATTGGTCTCTTCTTCATGACTGTTATTTTGATATAGTTGTTATTTGTGAATGCAAAGATAGTGCAACAAAACAAAACCACCAAACGTTTCTCCGACAAAAATCGCTGATACAATGAATTTTGCTTGTTTGCTTACAGTCTATAAGCAAATCATAGCCGCACCCTCGGACTTTCAGCACTGCAATACTTACAATATGAAATCGGACGTTTTGAAATGATGGCTTTGCATTTTGCAAACAACCTTGCACATCTTGCTGCGACTCCAAACATTTTGATTTGTTGTCACTGCAAAGTTGCAACGAGACGGGAAAGATTCTTTTATTGTTTCTGCAATTTCGCAATCTGTTCAATGTGTTTGAAACACAGTTATTGCAACTTTGCTGTAAGTTCGGGACGTTCGAAATGCTGTTCGTGAAAATTTCTGGAAGTTCGGAAAGTTCAATTTACTGTTGCTGCAACTTGCAATTTTTTTGGGGAAGTTTGAAATGCTGTTCTTGCATTTTGAAATTGCTTTGGGAAGACTGAAATACTGTTCTTGCAGTTTGCAATTTCTTTGAGAAGTTTGATTTACTGTTCTTGAAAATTTCAAGAAGCGTAAAACTGTTTAATTTTCTTAAATGCAATTTTGCAATTTTAACAAACCATTTAGTTTGGAGTTCTTGAAAATTTCAAGAATCGTAAAACCATTTGATTTTCTTAAATGCAATTTTGCAATTTTAACAAATCGTTTGGTTAGGAGTTCTTGAAAATTTCAAGAGCCGTAAAACTGTTTTGTTTTCTTAAATGCAATTTTGCCTTTTTAACAAACCCTTTAGTTTGGAGTTCTTGAAAATTTCAAGAATCGTAAAACTATTTGATTTTCTTAAATGCAATTTTGCTTTTTTAATAATTCGTTTGGTTTGAAGTTATAGAAATTTGCAAGAACAGTGCTTTGGGGGGCATTAACTTTCGTTTGCTTTTGCGGCAAGTTGTTTTTTTGCATTTTGAGTTGCGTTCGCTGTGTTGCTTGAGATGATGCTCAATAGTCTGTTTATGAGCAAACTAACCTGGTGTACTGTTTCTTTTTCGCGAAAAAAATACGCTATATAAAAAGGTTTTATTAAATTTGCACCTTAAAATAGCGAAGTCTGTTCTTGAATAAAGAGATTCTTCGTCTGTGTAACTTGATGATAATATGATTATTATAGGTATAGCTGGCGGAACGGGTTCGGGCAAGACCACCGTGGCGCGTCGTATAGTGAAGAATCTGCCTGCCGAAAAGGCGGTTCTCCTCTCGTTGGATTCCTACTACAACGACAGTAGTCACGTCCCTTTTGAGGACCGTCAGAAAATCAATTTCGATCACCCCGATGCTTTCGACTGGCCGCTGCTCATCGAGCAACTCCGACTGTTGAAAGCGGGACAGAGCGTGGAGAGTCCGACCTACGAATTTGTCACCTCGTCGCGTACCGACAAGACCATTCATGTCGACCCTTGCGAAGTGCTCGTTCTTGAAGGAATCCTCACGTTTGCCAATCCGGAAGTGTGTGAACTGCTGGACCTCAAAGTCTTTGTCGACACCGATGCCGACGTGCGTCTCATCCGTCTCATCGAACGCGATGTCGTGGAGCGTGGACGCACAGCCCAAGCCGTCATGGAACGTTATACACGCGTTCTGAAACCGATGCACAACCTCTTTGTTGAACCCACCAAGGCGATGGCCGACTTTGTTATCTCCGGTGAGCACAACGAAGTTGCCGTCCAAACACTGACTCAATTCATTAACAACAAAGCATAAAACATCATGGCCGAAAAGATTGACATCAAATCAATACTCTTCTTCGACATCGAGACCGTCCCTCTGACAGCCTCGTTTGCCGAACTCAACGAAGAGATGCAACACCTCTGGGCCGACAAAGCCGCGAAGCTGCAACGCTCCATGCCCGAGCGCTTTAGTGCAGAAATTCCCATTGAGGAACAGTTTAACAACGCAGGCACCTATGCCGAGTTTGCCCGTGTGGCATGTATCTCCGTAGGCTACTTTGCCGACGTGGAAGGGGAGACCTACTTCCGTGTCAAATCGTTCTACAACGACAACGAAGCCATGCTGCTCCAGGAGTTCAAACAGATGATTGAAGTGGCTTTCAGCTACAAAAACCGTCTGCGCTACCTCTGCGGTCACAACATCAAGGAGTTTGACGTGCCGTTCATCTGTCGCCGTATGTTGGTCAACGGCATCGAACTCCCATCCGTCATCGACGTGGCAGGCAAGAAACCTTGGGAGTCCGGTTTCGTCGACACCCTCGAACTCTGGCGTTTCGGCGACTTCAAGAACTACACCTCATTGAAAACCCTCACCGCCATCTTCGGCATCCCAACACCGAAAGACGACATCGACGGCTCGCAGGTGCG
Organism: uncultured Porphyromonadaceae bacterium; assembly: GCA_937898265.1. GTDB lineage: Bacteria > Bacteroidota > Bacteroidia > Bacteroidales > Paludibacteraceae > HGM05398. Next base: position 5,740 of record CALEJM010000280.1, on the reverse strand, counting down.
CGACGTCTACTACAACGAGCACGACATCGAACGTATCGCAACCTATTGCCAAAAAGACGTGGTTGCCACAGCCCGCGTCTACATGCGTATGCGCATGTTGCCATTTGTGGAAGAAGACAAAATCGTAATCGTAAAATAATACACTATATTATATAGTATGCGTAAATTATTCGTAACACTGGCCCTCGTGTCAGCCACATGGTTTGCCACAGCACAAACCAACATCTCAGCAGATATGCTGAAGTCGATGCGTGAGAACAACAAACTCACCGCAGCCGAGAAAGCATTGCACACCGCAATGACCAACGTAGATATCAACGAACTCGCCTTGAACTCAGAAGGCGTGGCTAAGAATACCGACGTAAACTTCACCCATCAGGTGAGGAGCAGCGGCATCACCAACCAAGAGAGCTCGGGCCGCTGCTGGTTGTTCACCGGCTTGAACGTCATGCGTGCCCAGGCTATGGAAGCGTTGGAACTCCCAACCACCTACTTCAGTCCGCTCTACGTCTTCTTCTACGACCAGTTGGAGAAGAGCAACCTCTTCTTGCAGAGCATCATTGACACCCGTAAATTGCCACTCAGCGACCGCAAGGTAGAGTGGTTGCTCAAAAACCCACTCTCCGACGGCGGCACCTACACCGGCGTGGCCGACTTGGTAGAGAAATACGGTATCGTTCCACAAGAAGTGATGCCAGAGAACAAAGTGAGCAACAACACCTCACGCATGAACCAGATTCTTAGTCTCAAACTTCGTGAGTTTGCCCTTGAACTTCGTAACATGCCTGCCAAGACCTCGGAGGCTGCGTTGGCAAAACGTAAAACCGAGATGATGGGCACCGTCTATCATATCCTCGCCCTCACCCTCGGCGAACCAGTTCAACAGTTTGAATGGAGTCGCAAGGATCAAGAAGGCAACATTGTAGAGACCAAAACCTACACCCCACAAGAGTTCTATCAGGAACTCATTGGCGAGAAACTCTACGACAACTACGTGCTCTTGATGAACGACCCTTCACGCGAGTATTATAAAGTGTATGAGATTGAATACGACCGTCACATGTACGATGGTCACAACTGGCTCTATGTCAACCTCCCAATCGAAGATATCAAAGAAGCTGCCATTGCCAGCATCAAAGACAACAGAGCCATGTATATCAGCTGCGACGTAGGCAAATTCTACACCCGCAACTCTGCTTACCTCGACGTCAACAACTTCGACTACGAATCGCTCTTCGGAACCACCTTCGGCATGGACAAGAAACAACGTATCGAAACCTTTGCCAGCGGTTCAAGTCATGCCATGACGCTCGTGGCTGTCGACCTCAACGCCAACGGCAATCCAGTGAAATGGATGGTCGAGAACAGCTGGGGTGCCGACCGCGGCTACTGTGGTCACCTCATCATGACCGACGAGTGGTTCAACGAGTATATGTTCCGCGTGGTAGTCAACAAGAAATACGCCAGCGAGAAGATTCTCAACTGCCTCAAACAAAAACCAATCCTTCTGCCAGCATGGGATCCTATGTTTGCAGAAGATAACGACTAAGAAAAATGAAGCATAGTATTTTATTTTGTGTGCTGTGTCTGTTAGTCACATTGTCGTTGAATGCAAAAAATGACAAGAAGACTAAAGAACACAAAGCTGATGTTGATACTTCTACCGTTGTAAAACCGCAGAAACTCCGTATCTATGCAACTTATGACGAAGATAATTTGCAGTCGGCATGGAACAATGCTTTCCGCTATGATGCCAAACGTGGTTTCTATCAGGAGTCTTTTGCCACCTATAAGCCTATCTTTGAAAAAGACTTTGAGGGTGACTACAAGTCCGTCGTTGATTACGGTCAAATTATAGCACTCATTGAGGAACGTGTAGAGTTTCGTAATCATGTTCAGCCTATCGAAATGGCATTTACCCATATTGGCGAATCAAAGGGAAAGAATGGCTGCGGAATCTGTCTTGGTGTTTTGTTGATGCTGCCTGACAGCACAATTGTTGAGGATGGATATGTCTTCAGCATTCGTTTTAAAAACGTCAATGCCTTGAAAGTTGATAAGATTGAGATGTACTATGGTGTGCAATATGTCCCATTTAGTGTACAATACAATCAGCCGATGTTTGGCTCTGAGTTTCTTGCATTATCGTTCACTATGGAGGAGAAAGACAAGTGGAAACCAGTACAGTTCTGGAATCGCTTGACAGCTACCCTTGTTGCCCATCCCCTTTCTGTGGAGAAAATGCCAAGTGCCTGCGGTGTTTAATAGATAATTTATATGCACTTAACACGTTACCATATTTCTATATATTTAGTGGCTATTGTAACCTTGTGGTTCTGTAGCTGTAGGTCTCATCAAACGGAGTCTCCTGAAGAGACTTCGAAGCCTGTGTTTGACCTCGAGGAGATTATGGAACGTGGTGAATTGCGTGTAGCAACCATCGTCGGCGCTGAGTCCTATTACACCCGTATCCGTCACGATGCGGGCAAAGACTATGTGATGGCACTTAACTTTGCCGACTATATCGACGTGCCGCTCAAATGGGTCGTTGCTCCCGATGTTGAGGCGTTGAAAGACTCACTGCAGCAGGGCGTTGCCGACTTTGCCGCCTACAACGTGATACGCTCCAAGAAGAATCAGGAGAAATTCCTCTACGTCAACTGGAACGTCGTGTCGTATCCCGTCTTGGTTCAACGACGCAACAAGAAACCGCTTGTCACCTCAGCCACACAGTTGGTGGGTAAGTCGGTCTACGTCAAAGCGCAGAGAAAACACCTCCGCCGCATGAAACACCTCAACTGGGAAATCGGTGGCGGCATACTGATTGAAGAAGCCGACAACGAACTCTCCATGGAGGACCTGATTCGTAAGGTGTCGGTGGGCGATATAGACTATGCCGTGGTCGACAACGACCTCGCCGTCCTCTCGCAGCAACGTCTCCGTAACGTCGACTGCTCGCTCCCTTTGGGCACACACACTGCCAAGACCTGGATTGTTCGTCCCGATGCTCCGAAGCTGTGTGAGAAACTCAACGAGTGGTATGCCGACCCTAACAACAGCGCCTTCTTCTCCAAACTCTCCGATAAGAACACTGGTGGTAAGTCGCATTACGCAAGGGTGGTCAACGTGCCACCTCCAACACCCAGTGGAGCCATCTCGCCCTACGACTCGCTCCTCAAGGTGAATGCCGCCAAGATTGGTTGGGATTGGCGACTCCTTGCCGCCTTGGTCTATACCGAATCGAAGTTCAACTGCAACGTCATCTCGCGCCAAGGAGCCTTGGGACTGATGCAGATGATGCCTTCCACAGCTCGACGCTACGGCTTGACCACCAGCAACGCCCTCGACCCAGCTGCCAACCTCAACGCAGGTACCAACTATCTCCTCGGACTCTCCAACTCTTTCTCGCATATCTCCAACCCGACGGAACGCGCCAAGTTTATGTTGGCAAGCTTCAACGCCGGCTACGGACACGTCTCCGACGCTGTTCGTCTGACCAAGAAATACGGTGGTAATCCGAATGTCTGGGAAGGCAACGTGGAGAAATATCTGCTCCTCAAATCCGAACCTCAGTTCTATAACGACGAAGTGTGCCGATGCGGCTATTTCTCAGCAGGTCATACCCTGCGATATATCGAGCGCATCTTTGCTATCTACGAGCGTTATAAAGGCTATACAAAGAAACAAGAATAAAAACGATGACAATCAAATTTTGTGGTGCTGCCGGCGAAGTGACTGGTAGTAAACATCTGATTACTACTGCCGACGGAAAACGATTGCTGCTCGACTGCGGTATGTTCCAAGGCAAAGGCATGGAGACCGATGCCATGAACCGTGACCTGGGCTTCGACCCTCAGACAGTGGACTATCTCTTTTTGTCGCATGCTCATATCGACCACGCGGGCTTGATTCCATATCTCTATAAAAACGGTTTCCGCGGTTCTATCTTCTGCACCAACTCCACCCGCGACCTCTGCGCCCTGATGCTTCAGGATAGTGCGTTCATCCAAGAGTTGGACGTTGTGTGGTTCAACAAAAAACGTAAGAAAAACAACTTGCCACCCGTTGAACCTATCTACACAACCCAAGAGGCTACGAAATGTATGGAACTGTTTGTTGGTCTGCCAGCCAACAAGCGAATCTATATCGATGAGCATATCAGCGTGATGTTCTCGCAGACCAGTCACATGCTTGGTGCTGGAGCTGTCAACCTTGAAATCACCGAGAACGACACCCGCAAACGCATCTGTTTCACAGGCGATATCGGTAGGTCAAAGAGTCGTATCCTCCGTCCTGCGATGGAGATTCCGCAGTGCGACTACCTGATTATGGAGTCAACCTATGGCGACCGTCTCCATGCTGCCGACTCCGAGATTTCGCAAGAACTCTTCAAGGTGATCTACAACACCTGCGTTGAAAAGAAGGGCAAACTGATTATCCCGTCGTTCTCTGTTGGACGCACTCAGGAGATTGTCTACGAACTCAACCTCTTCAACAACCAAGGTTTGCTCCCCAAGATAGATGTCTTTGTTGACAGTCCGTTGGCGGTCAATGCCACTGAGGTGTTCAAGATGCATACCGACGTGATGAACGACGACGTACATTATACAATGTTGTATGACGTCGATCCCTTCGGCTTCTGCTCGCTCCATTACATCCGCTCCAAAGAGGAGTCGAAATCACTCAACACCTACAACCGTCCTTGCATTATCCTCTCGTCGTCGGGCATGGCTGAGGCTGGACGCGTGAAGCATCATATTGCCAACGCTATCGATGATCCCAAGAACACTATACTCTTCGTGGGCTACTGTGCTCCGATGACCCTCGGCGCACGTCTTCAGAAACCTGACCTCAAGGAGATTTCTATCTTCGGTGAGATGCATAAGGTAAAGGCCGATATCTGCAAGATTGAAGGCTTCTCTGGTCATGCCGACCGCCGCGAACTCCTCAACTTCGTCAAACCGTTGGACCGCGAGCAGGTGAAGACCGTCTTCGTGGTTCATGGCGAGAAAGAGGTGGGTGTCCGCTTCCGCGAGTCGTTGCAGAGTGCTGGCTTCCACAATGTTGAAGTGCCAGAACAATTCCAAACCTACAAACTCTAATCGCGATGGACGCATTCGAAAAACTTGTTCAAGACGATCTCCACGGCTATCTCAAGATGATGGGCGAGATGGATGCCATGTTGCCCGAAGCCGAAGATATCTCAGGCAAATGGGAGTCGATAGCTTCGCATTATCTGGAGGATGGCATTCGTGAGTTTGCCAACTATCCGATGGCTGCCTTGGGATGGATGATGTATGTCGGAATGGCTGTCGGACAATTCTGGGATGGCGATTGGCGCTACTACGATTCTTTGGAAAATATCTACGACACGCTTCGTGCGCCCCGCGGCTACGATGCGATGGACGAATATATTATGGACGAGGTGTTGCAGCTTGACAAAAAGCAGCAAGACGGTTTGCAAAACCTTGTTGGCGAATGTGCTGCCCGCACGTTGAGCAATCTTCACCGCCAGCATATCGAGCCCTCTACACCAGAGGCTTATCGTGCTTTCGTTGCTGCCTTGCACCAACTCTATCTCATGGGTGCCTTCGTGCAACTGCATCGCCTGGGCTACCACATGGAACGTATCGGATAAAACACTATGAAGAAAAAACGCATTTTGTTGACTTTCGCGGCTTTGGCGGTTGTTGCCTTGGTTGCCGCTCAGTCTGTGGATTCAAAAAAGGTTGAGGCGGCT
>CALEJM010000279.1 GCA_937898265.1 uncultured Porphyromonadaceae bacterium | reverse complement strand
CCTCTGGGGCGGTCCGGGAAAGCCGCAGGCGGTCCGGATTTTCCGGGTTTTCCGGCTGTTCTGGCTATTCCGGATTTTCCGGGCTTTCACCTCCCAACAAAAAAAAGAAGCCGACTGTTTAGCCGGCTTCTGTTGTGTATGCTGTCTAGGGTTTAGTAGACCACAAAGCGTTGCGTTGCGGAGTGGCGTCTGCTGTCACTCCTGAGGAAGTAGATACCGCGTGCCCATGAGGCTACGTCGATATGCTGAATCTCTCCCGGGAGCAGTTCAAAGGTCGCCATGACACGTCCTTCGGCGTCGACAACCTGACAGTGCGATTTCTCCTCAATGCCTTGAGCCGACACGCGAAGCACTTCGTGCGTTGGGTTAGGATAGAGGGAGAGGAACTCGTCGGAGTTAACAATCTCTACGTCGATAGGCAACTGGGTGAAGTCGCCACCACGAACGGTATCGCTCCAGTTCTCAGTGCAGAGGGTAATTACATACCAAGAGTACACGTGCGATGGGTTGATGTTAGGGATATTGAACATCGTATCGTTGACGGTATAGACTGAGGTTTGGTTAGTATTCATATCGGTGCAAGAGATGAGATAGTTATCTTCCTCACCTTGCCAATGGAGAGTGACCTGACCGTTACGAACAGTCCACTTCAGACTATCAGCACCTGGGCAGTCGCCTTGATCCTGAACTGGCTGACCACCGATAACCACATCGTCGAGGTAGAGACCATAGCCATAGCGCACTCTGCCACGGAAGCGCACTTGAGTACAGTTGGTTGGGAGGTTGACGCTATCGGTAGTCCAGGTTGACTGGTCGTTGCTGTGAGACTTGGCTCTAATCCAATCGTTGGAGTTGCCCACACGGTATTCAATGCCAAGAGTATCTTGGTCGCTACTCCATTTCTTATTGATATAAGAATAAGTGACAGATGGGTTCTGGCATGATGAGAAATCCAACTCAGGCGAGATAAGATAGGTGATATCGCCAGCAGACGAGTTACATTTAGCATAAGCATAATAGGCGCCTGATTGAGGCACGAAGCCTTGAGAGTTGTCGGAGCCGTTGCCACGACGCCAAGCAGTCAACTGACCATTGGTATAGCGTGTACCGTTGGTAACGGTCCAGCATTGGTCGTTGATTTCGGCTTCGAAGTCAAGCACCAATGGGAATGAGCTGAACACAGTAGCACAGCCGGTTGAGGCATCAGCCAACACACCCGGAGAGTATTTGAAGATAGGGCCAAGAGAGATCTTGGAATAGAGTTTGTAGAAATAGTGGGTGCCAGGCAAGAGGTTGGTGTGCTGGAATGAGGTGCCGCGACCGATATAAAGCACGGTGCCGCCGCCATAGATGTTTTGACCCACGTTATAAGTAGTATTGGCAGGGGTGCCAAATTGGTTGGTAGTGCTTACAACCAACATCACAGGGTTGTTGTCGGTCAACTCCCATGAGAGGTCGATTTGAGCTGTATCCACCAAGGTAGCCGTGAAGTTCAATGGGTTGCCGGTAGGACCTCCCATGAAGTCGAAGTAGATGGTGTGGTTGGTGGTATTCTCAGCGATATTGGTGAGAGGCTTATTGGTTGCAGTTCCGTTCCAAGCCTTGGCAGAAGGGGTTGTTGAATCGGTAAACGAAGTCTTTTTCTTGTTGCCCGGGAAAGGAAGGTTCTGTGAGTCGATTGTGCCGTAAGAGCTGGTGTTGGAGGTTGGAGTTGCCCATGTGGAGCCGGCGTTGACAGGATAGAAACCTTGTGGGTGACCATCGTTAGGACCATAGCTTGACATGTTGGCTGCCTTATGATAAATTACCAGACCGTGGCCTGGGATACTGGCGTCAAAGCCAATCTTCTGCTTGTTCTCAAGGAGGAAATACTCTTTATTCGTAGCGGTTTTGACGATAAAGAAAGCAGAGTCCTTGGTGGTTTCTGATGGTGGCATGGTAACACCGCAAGCCGAATTCAATTCGATAGGGGTTGCCCAACCGTAGTCGTAGATTTTGATGTATGGGTTATGGTGGGCAGGGGTGATACCGCTGTTGTTCCATGAGCCGGAGGCCATGATGTCCCATTCGCCAGTACCGTCGAAGCCTGAGTAATCGATATCGTAATAGTCGGCTGCACCGAAGACGTGACCCAACTCGTGACATACAACGCCGATACGAGAGATGTTGGTTCCAGAGTTGTTGCGACATTCAGGAGAGCATGAGTATTTGGAGAGGCGTTTGCCGTCGAGCAATGTTGTGGTGATGTTCCATTGGTGCGACCAAATGGCGTTGGAGGTGGCACCAGCTTCCTCACCATGACCGGCGAAGACTACGTTGATAACATCCACCCAACCATCATTGTCGACGTCGTATTGAGAGAAGTCGATGTTGTAGATGGAGTCGGCCAACAACACTGCTTCTCTGACCATCTCGGCAGGACGTTGGTCGCTGCCGCCAGATGAGGATGTGTTGGCACCGTAGTAGGCGCGAGAATTAGCGAGTTGGATAGGGCCATAGACGTCGGCCACGAGATCCATTTGACCGTAGGAAGTCTCGCGATAGAAGTCGCGAACACTACCCTGCGCTCCACCTGTGGTGTAGTTGATTTTATTGTAGAGGTCGTCAAACTCCTGTTGGGTATGGGAGAAGTGGACATCAGAGAAAGACACCAACAACACGACAACCTTCTGGGTGCCGAGGTAAGACGACTTTTTAGGTTCGCCCGGATTAGTGCCACCAACTTGATTACGGCGGATACGCGCCTGTTGGAATTGTTGTTTACTGAAGGTAATGCCTTTTTTCACGGTAGCGAGGTAGGCCTCTTCTGCTTCAGAACGCTGTTTAACATCGTTGGCAACGATGTTTGAAGGGACAAGATCGCCATTAGGTAACGCATAAGCGTAAGTCATGTAGCCTTCACTGTTAGGCAACAGGGTGTATCCATCGGTTGTAACAGCCCAGTGGATGTGTTCGTCACCCTGCATATAAACCAGAATCTTATCGCCGTTAGGTTGGGTGTAAGTCACTGGTTTAGGGTAGGCTGGCACTGCATTCACTTTAATTGTAAACAACAAAGCAGTCAGCATGATGCCGAGCAACAAAGTGTACTTTTTCATTTCCTTTGTTTTGTATTTTGGGTATTAAATTTTTTGACTCGCAAAATTAGGATTTTTTCCGTTTGCTTTATATCAATGTATGTTAAAACAACTCATTTTTTCGTGAACGACGTACCACCATCTCACAGTTGGCACAGTCAAACTGCAGTTGCCACCGCTCTTTTCCGTGGGTGATGAAGAGGGGCTCGGCAACATGTTGCGTAGGTTTCTGACGTTTTGCACAGAGTCCCATCTCGTACTTGAGACAATAGCGAGTGCGCATCAGTTCGCCATTCGCATCGGGCCGACATTCAAAGGCTGGCTGTCGAACCTCAACACCGAGTTCGCGATAGAAAGCCTCCGACAGTTTGTTGGCAACGTTGCCTTGATAATCCAGCGACGAGAACGGAGCTCGGAGGTCAGCTTTGATTGACTGACGAACTGGGAGGACGTAGGCATCCAACCGTTGGACAGCAAACGCCTCAAGGAGTTCGCGACGGAAAGCCGACATCAATGAGACTGGAAAGAAGAGTCCTTGGTTTAATTCCATCTCGATATTGGAGGCCACGAAAACAGTGTCGCCGAGTTTCTTGAACTGCGTGCGCCAAGTCTCAGCCTGACGTTCTATACTCTTTGCCCGCTCGCCCGTCTCGGAACGGAGCATCTGCGAGAGAGTCACGCCGTCTTCGTCGGTCAGCGTCACGACAGCGCAGTTATCCTGCTCAACAATCTTCACATTGAGCGCCACTCGGCGGTCGGCAGTAGAAGGGTTTTCCAATGCTTTATTATATTGTATATCGAAATTTCGGTAGACAATGCCCCCAACGAGTTTCTGTTGAGGCATCTGAAGTGGGAAGCAACGACGTTGGTCTACGCGATTCAACCGACAGCCGACCACTTCTCCTTCAGTGGTGATGATACAGATGCCATCGCCGTTATGGAGTTCCTCGGTGGTATCGACAACAAAGGCGTTACGTTCTTGACCCACGACTCTACCCAACTTCTCGCCCAACGATTTTGGGGTAAGCATAGAGGCCATCGATGGTTGGCGTCCGTTTAGGAAATACGAGGTGAAGCCGCGAGAGAAACTCTTCTCAATCTTCGGCACGAAGGAGAAAGCAGTGCAGCCCGATGAGGCGCGACGGAGCGA
>CALEJM010000278.1 GCA_937898265.1 uncultured Porphyromonadaceae bacterium | reverse complement strand
AGATAAGCACGGAGCAAGTCGCGTGTGCTTTCGCCGTTACATTTCCAGTCGAAGCTGATGTTGTAGATTCCAGGAACGAACTTGATCCAACGAGCGGCATATACATAGGAGATGCTGGAGTTGGTGTAGTCGTTTGAAGTACCGTTGTTGTTGGAGACGTAGAGTGATCTGCTGTCGCCCAAACCTACGGCATCGCCAATGAACCACTTGTTGACCTGAGTGCCGTTGTAGAAGTCCCACTTAGCATTGTCGGCAGAGTCGTTAAAGTCTGTCACAACAGGAGTGAGGTCGGCAACTCGGGTGGTAGCTGTAATCAAAGGATCAGACCACTCGGAGGTGTCGGTAGCCGAACAGATTGAACGTACGTAGACGGTGTAGATGGTTTTTGATGGAAGGTTGGTGAACACAGCCTGATTGCCAGTAACGTTTTGACGCAAGGTAGCGGTGGAAGCGTCTTGACCATTAGCAGCCAAAACAACCTCGTAGCTTTGAGCGCCGTTCATAGAATCCCAAGTGATGCCTACTTCGGTAGCGTCTGGGGTTGCAGATACGTTGGTTGGAATCTGACAGGTTGGGAGGAGGTTGACCACAACGTCGTCAATGTACATGTAGTTGGTGGTTACACGAGCGCCGTCGTAGAATGCGATGTACTCGCCTGCTCCTGTGTAGCCGGCAAGACTAACGGTCCACTTCTTCCATTCACTTGCTGTTGGGAGAGGGAGTGTCTGGATAGCTGTGAAGGTTGAGATGTCGGTTGGGTCGGTCATCACACCCACGGTGATGTTGTAGACGGTGTTGGTCTGATACATCCAGAAGGTCACCTGCATGTCGCTGAGGGTGTGACCAGGCACTGTGATGCGAGGCAATACAATGGTGTTCGGTTGTGTTGGAGATGCATAGAAATACAACGAAGCATTGTTGCCAACGGCGTCGGTGGTGTGGTTGTAGGATGTGCTGATGTAAGGATAAGAACTGTATGACTGAGCTATGGTCCAGCAAGTTGGTTTGTTGCCAGAGCCTGTGCCATAAGTTGGGTTCTCAAAGTTCTCAATATAAGGAAGAGTGGTCACGTTGCCGCAAGCGGTAGTCACCATGAGGGTAGTCCAACGGCTGGTCTCGTCGCCACCGCAGACACTGCGGACGCGAGCCAGATAGCTTGAACTTGCGCTCAAACCGCCTATGGTGAGTGTATTGTTGGAAACCACGGTGTCGAGAATTACGGTTGAGCCAAGGCTAAACTCAACTTCCCACTGTGTCTCGTTGAGAGGAGATGGTGTCCAAGCCAATCCGATGGAGTTGGTCTGAATGCTTGAAGTGTGGAGGTTGGTTGGGGCAGCACAGGTATAAGGGCTGATGCTGAGATTGTCGATGGCAGCAGAAGGCTGAGTACCGCTGCTGTTATCGTTTTTCCAGAAGTATACCAACTGGTAGGTACATGTATCGGTTGAGGTGAACATGTAGGTAGCTGTCTGCCAGTTAGACTGGAGGTTGAGCTTACCGTTGGTCAAGTCAATCCAGCCAGCAGGTGTGGTATTGGTGGTACCGGTCATGCCTTGGGCGTTGGCAGCAGCAAGAGTCACGTTGACAGGAACGAGGAAGGCGCGAAGCAAGTCATAGTTGCCCTCACCGTAAGCTTTCCAGTCGAAGGTAATCTCGTACAAACCAGGATTGAATTGGATGACGCGAGTAGCGTAGACGTATGAGGTGGAACCAGTTGAGTAGTTGTTGGTATTGCCACCGTCGTTTGAGATATAGAGGGCTTT
>CALEJM010000277.1 GCA_937898265.1 uncultured Porphyromonadaceae bacterium | reverse complement strand
CCAGGTTTCAGTATAGGTAGTTCTTTTTGGATTTCCAGTTAAAGAATCTATTTCTTCTACTTCTACGTTGGAGTTGATGATGGTGAGGTTCTCTGTTCCATTTCCAACGATGCCATAATAATAATGGTCGGAAGTACAGAAGGCGAAGTTGCCGTCTTTGAGGATGAGGTTGGATGGGGTTGGGAGTTCAGAACCCACTTCGATGTTGTACATGACCGCAAGTGAGCCTGTGTTGTGGCAGTCGATGGTTGTGGTGCCGTGGAATGAAGCGTACATGTAGTCAAGTGTGCAGTTGCCGACGATGTTGATGTAGAGGTCGTTCGGGCATTGTCTTGCGCTGAAACCTAACTCGCCGCCAAGGTTCTCAATGGTGAGTTCGTGTGTTGTTGGATTGTAGCTGACGTGTGCGTTGGGTTCGTAGGGGATGGGAACGTTTTGGTAGTTGGTGCCGTCAATTTGTTGGCCTGCGATTTTTATGCCATAGTTGCTGTGTTGGAATTGGATGCAAGGACGGAGGTTGGTGATCCAGGTGTTCTGTGCCGAGGTGCTGACGTTGGCAGTGGTGAGGCTGTTGTCGTCGGAGTAGGCGTAGATGGCCTTTTGTGTGCCGTTGTTGCAGCAGTAGAATTTTGGTGCGGTGTTGTCTGATACGTAGCTGCCGGTGAGGTCGCGGACGTAGAGCAGGACGCTCCTTTCGTTGTCGTAGACGAACGGCTGGGTGAACTGGAATTCGTGGAGGGTGTCGTTAGGTTGGAAGGTGTAGTTGCCGTCGTATACGAGTGTGAGCTGCGAGGACGGAACGTAGTCGAAGTTGCTGTCGAACTGTCTCTTGCTGGTGGTGCCGAGGTAAATCTGCAGGTGTCGTGTGACGGCCTGGGTACCGCTGGTTGTTTTGAAGGACATGCCATAGACTTTGGTGTTGTATTGGAGGCCTGATTCAATTCTGTCGTAGATGAATTGCTGGACGCTGTAGCCCCAAGTGGCGAGCACGGGGTGCCATGCGGTGGTGTCGCGGGTACCGACTTCGGAGTCCCAATGCATGTTGGGAATTTGAGCGTTGGCGGCTGTGCTTACGATGAGCGCGAGCAGAAGCGAGAGGAGTGCTTTCTTCATAAATAGAGTATGCCTTTTGTGATGTTTATATTTCTTTTTGCCGAAAACTTGCGGCTTCTTGGCGGCAACATGTCGGGCGATATGAGGGCTTGCAGCCGTGTTGGAGTCGTTTTGTTTTACTATGCAAAGTTACTAATTTCTTTGCGATTAAACAAATTTTATGAGCAGTTTTTTTGTTTCCAAAACAAAGTGTTGTTTACGCTTTGGGAATATTTGTCCAGCCATTATGTGTTGTGCTGTCGGCTTTGCTTGGTCCATGCTGTGGAAGGGCGGCGCGTTTTTGCCGAACATGACTCTTTCCCTACAAAAGGTCTTCGGCAAATCGGATGGAAATCGTGCCGCCTTATTTTAGGAATCTGTTCGTGCCGCCTTTCAGGTTGGTTTGTATGTTGCCGATAACTCAGAAGGGTGGCTGGATAGGGCGAAAAGGCTTGCCTTTGCCTCAAGAAATGCCATTGTTTGGAAAATTGACGTTTCGCAAAAAATAGGCAAAGGCAGCAATAAATCATCAAAGTCTGCCGCTTTTGCATCAAGGAAAGGCCTGTTTTGGGGGTCTTTTCGGGGTGCTTTCTGCTTTCGTGTAACACAAAAGTGTGGCTGCTTAGGAAGAAAAAAACGATGTAATTCATTGTAGGTGATAATTTTAGGTTGTTTGGCATTAGGAGTCACTATCACACTATCACACTATCACGAACTTTTTAAGGGGTATCTATTTTGCTTCCCCTCTCTCTCTTTACATATAATATATTAATATATAATTAGTTATATAGTATATATAAGAAAGAAGATAAGTGAGGGGGTACCTTTTTTTATTGGTGATAGCGTGATAGGTGATAGTTAAAAAGTGTTTAATGTTTGAGATAGAGTACTTTTTCCTTCCGAAGCCAATTACAAATAGAAACAGAAACCCCAACCTTGATGTAGGCTGGGGTTTGTGGGTTCTTTGGATTCTCGAAGTATCGAGGACTCGGTTTTCTTTCTTAGGGGAGCGGGCTTTCTTCTATTCGTCCCAGTAGAGGATGCCGCTGAACACCTCTTCTGCTTCGCCACGCATGGTCATCTTGTAGTCGTCGTGACAGGTGATGAAGAGGGTGCCGCCGAGGAGGTCTACCTGTACCTCGGTCTCAGGGCGTACGCGTCCTGTCTTGACGGCAGCAGCCACGGCAGCACAGGCGCCGGTGCCACAGGCAAGTGTCTCGCCTGAGCCGCGCTCCCAGACGCGCATGCGGAGGTGGGAG
>CALEJM010000276.1 GCA_937898265.1 uncultured Porphyromonadaceae bacterium | reverse complement strand
TTGTTACCCTCAAGGTTGAGGAACTCGTTGGCTGGCACGTTGTCTGGGAGGTTGTAGCTGCCGTCGGCTTTCAGCATGGATGGGAATACGATGCAGTGGAACACGATGTTGTCTTTGCCGATGAAGTGAATCATGCGGGTTGACTCGTCTTTCCACCAAGTCTCCCAGTTGCCGAATTTGGCAGGTTGCTCCTCGCAGAGGTCGATGGTGTTGCTGATGTAGCCGATAGGGGCGTCGAACCATACGTAGAGCACCTTGCCCTCGGCACCTTCTACAGGCACAGGGATGCCCCAGTTGAGGTCGCGGCTTACGGCACGTGGCTGCAAACCGAGGTCGAGCCAACTCTTGCACTGACCATAGACGTTGGTTTTCCACTCTTTGTGATTCTCGAGGATCCATTCGCGGAGCCAAGCCTCGTGTTTGTCGAGCGGGAGATACCAGTGTTTGGTCTCACGCATCACCGGTTTGCTGCCGCTGATGGCTGATTTTGGGTTGATGAGGTCGGTAGGTTGCAATGAGGTACCGCATTTCTCACATTGGTCGCCATAAGCGCCTTCGGCATGACAATGAGGACATTCGCCGGTGATGTAGCGGTCGGCAAGGAACTGCTGAGCCTCCTCGTCGTAATACTGCATAGAGGTTTTCTCAATGAACTCGCCCTTCTCGTAGAGTTTCTTGAAATAGTCGGCAGCCACGCGGTGGTGGGTTTTGGAAGTCGTGCGAGAGTAGACGTCGAACGAGATGCCGAGTCCTTCGAACGATTTCTTGATGATGCCGTGGTAGCGGTCAACGATATCTTGTGGGGTAACGCCCTCTTTGCGAGCCTTGATAGTGATAGGCACACCATGTTCGTCGCTGCCGCCAACAAACATCACCTCTTCGCCTTTCAAGCGGAGATAACGAGCGTAGATGTCGGCTGGTACGTAGACGCCTGCCAAGTGGCCGATGTGAACGGGACCGTTGGCATAAGGGAGTGCGGATGTGATAAGAGTTCTCTTAAACGATTTCATTTTCTGTGTATTAAGTGCGTTTGCGCTCAAACCTATTGAGCCTAATTTATAATGTGCAAATGTACGAAAAATCTCTTATATAATAGTTGTGTGGGGCGTAGAATTATTTTCGAAAGAAATTTGAATTTTTGCAACGTGCGCGAAAGGTTCAAACGTAGAAAAATTTTGCCCCAAGAAAAATAGATTTTTGCGAATTGGAATTGGATGATTTTTCCCGAGAATTTTAATCCGCAAAAAGTGAAACTTTGAGTCTCGAAAATAAAATCTTGGCGGCAAGATGGAGTAGGAGAGTGTTGCTGTGAAAATCTTGTACGACAAATTGTTTTGAAAATTTTTGAGCGGAAAATCTTGCTTACAAAAATGGTTTCTTGGAATCTAAAATAAGATTTTCTTCCGTCAAAATGTTTTGGAATTTCTGCCCATAAAAATCGTCGCCGCCAAATGGATTTGGAGATTTTTCTGAGAAAATTTTTCTCTTCAAAACGAATGTCGATTTTTTGCCCGAACAGCCCCGTTTGAGTGGGTTGTGGAAAACTTCTGCTCGGTTGAATGCCTAAAACATTTGCTTATCCACAATAAAAGTTGTAATTTTGCGATTTAGATGAAGTAGTAGGTCGTGTTGACCGAAACAAACAAATAAACACTAAGAATGAGAAAATTATACCGTTCGATAATAGCCGTTTTTGCTGCCGCTTTGTTGATGGCTTGCAGCAACAACTCCAATTCTGTAGGCATTGAGATTCAACCTGATATCGATGCAATCCACTCTGTCTACGACATCGTCAGCGTGACCACTCGCGACGTGGAAGCACCTCCCGTTTCAGCGCAATGCGACACGTCGAACATGCTCCTCGGCAACTACTACAATAGTCGCTACGGCGGCACAAAAGCGGAGTTGCTCGTGCAGTTTATGCCACCAGAGGGCTACGAATTTCCAGGCGCTGCCTACAACCCACAGCCCGACTCGCTTGTGATGGTGATGACCTACAACGGTTTCTGCGGTTCGTTCAACGAGCCGTTCGAACTCGCTGTCTATGAGATGAATCTCGGCAATATCGAGTACAACCGTCAGTATCTCTCCAATCTCAACGTGGCCGACTACTGCGACCGCTCCATCCTTATGGGCAAACGCATCGCTACGGGTATCGACCAAACGCTGACGTTTGAGCAAATCACCGACGAAGATTTTCAACCTTATATCTCCTACAAATTCAGCGACGAGCAGTTGCAGCGTTTCTTCAATATGCCAAGAAGTGCCTACGAGTCGCGCGAGAATTTCCTTAGAGAGTTCAAGGGTGTCTACATCACACCAACCTACGGTCAGTCGATGATGCTCTATCTTCGCGAAATCTATCTCCAGTTGTTCTATCACTACACCTATCGTGAAAACGGTGTGGAGAAGGTGGTTTCAACCTATATCACCTATCCTGCTTCTCATGAGGTGCGTCAGTTGAACGTCATCTCTCACCCTAACCGCGAGCAGTTCCTCAACAAAATCGACAGTGTCAACGTGTTGAAGGCTGCCGGCGGCATCTATACTGAGGTGGAAATTCCGATTGGCGAGATTCGCCGCCGCATCCACGATAGCATCGGCGACAAGACTTTGATGATGAACAGCGCTTTGCTCTCCTTCGAAATCACCGACAAAGACTTGGCAACTCGCTATATGCCTATGTTCTCTTATCTGCTGATGCTCCCTTCCGACCAACTGGAGGACTTCGTGAAAACCAACACGCTGCCAAGCACTTTCGATACTACAATGGTGGTTGGCTACTACTCAATGATTCCTCAACAGGAGTATCAGTTCGACCTCGCCTATCTCCTTGCCAAACGTATCCGTTCCAATCCGTACGACTACGATGAGGTGCTGAAGATGACGGTGCTCCCAATCTCTGCTACACAGGCTTCTTCGTCAAGCTCGGGCATCATCGCCGTGCGTCCGATGAAGCAGTTGAGTGCCGCGTCTGTTCGCAGCGCTACCAACAGCTACTCGCCTATGAGATTGGAACTTTCGTATAGTGGACTGTAGTCTTGTTTTCGGATTCCTTCGCTTTGGCCTACCAGTCTCCTGTTTCCGTAAATAGCTCTCATTTTTTCGCTCCTAACGCTCTGCTTCGTTGGGCGTTGCCGCTGTGTCTGCTCCTGATGTCGCTCTCCTTGCAGGCTGCTAAGAACGACACGCTCTTCACCCGCTACGGAAAAGGTATCTACCATACTTGCGTCATCCGTCATGTCAAAGCCGATATGGTGGCGGCAGATAGTCTGGTTGATTTGCTGATTTATCAGTTCCGAACCGACCCCGATCTGCTCTTCGACTGGGCGTTCAAGGGGCTTGGCAACGACCAAAAACTCAAGGAGCGCAAGGAGGTTCAACTCCATTTCAAAAAAACGGAATACGACGGTCAGTCGAGCATCGGAACGATGTGGGTTGATGTGGAAGTGCCTGGCGTCAAGACGTTTCATGACGTTGCCGTCAAGAGTCGTATCTTGAAATCGAGTGTGCCCAACGAACAGTCGCGCGCCACGATGGAGGTATTCTACTCCAACTCGCTGCTGAAAGATGCACATGGCACACTTTTTGTTTATAAAGAAGCAAACAACACGATTACCATCCGAATGGATATGTATGTCACCTTCGGCTGGTTTTTCAATATCTTCATCACTCAACGCCGCTATCGCAACATCGTAGAATGGCGTGCGAGAGATTTTGTCAACAATCTTGCCGTGGCTTTTCATGCCGCCAAGTAGTTGCATACTATAGTTAAACTCATCTGATTTTTTAGATATATGTTGAATCCGTTCTCCGACGAAGCTACTGAAGTACTCAACTTTTCTATCGAAGAGGCTGAACGACTGAATGCTGCCGAACTCACCAAGGAGCATGTCTTCTTGGCGCTTCTTCGTTTGCCCGATTGCAAGGCGATGAAGCTGATGACGCGTCTGCAGGTGCCTTATGCTGAAATAAAAAGCTATATCGAGGCACACATGCCGAAGGCTGCTGATACGGTTGCCCCGCGCCGACTGAGTCGCAGCATGGAGTTTGTCTCCCTTCAAAGGGTTGCCTATATGGAGGCCGTTCGTCTTCATAGCGCTGAGGTGGGCACGGAGCATCTGCTGCTTGCTTTCCTCAAACTGATTCAAGGCAGTGAGCAATGGAACAATGTCTTCCCTCAACTCAAAGAGGCCTATTATCTGATAACGGAGACTAAACCTCGTCAGACTGAATCTGCTGAGACTCACGACGCTGAGCACGGCGAGATGATGGTGGCAGAGGAAAAGGAAGAGCCTACCCCGCCATCAACT
>CALEJM010000275.1 GCA_937898265.1 uncultured Porphyromonadaceae bacterium | reverse complement strand
GCAGTGCCACCATCCCGAACGCCATCAACATCTTTGTCATTCCGCGTCATTCCTTTCGTGGTTGTATTGTACCAAAAAACTTCCCGTGCGAAATAGTGCCTATTCTCAAAATCTGTTCGCGATTTCTTCTCGTTACACTAACACGCCACGCAAGGTCCCAACCTGCCGTGAGAAGCCGCTCAGCGCCGCGGCGACCGCCTGGTCACCGTGCACAAGGCTCAGCCTGACGCATTCGAATCAGTTTCCGGCGGATTCGATGTCCACGATCCGCACCGCGCCCTTGAACTTCTTCTTCGTGTTCGGCGCGAAGTAGAGGTAGAGCTTGCCCGTCACCGCCGTCTCGCCGATCTCCGTCGGACAAAGGACCGCCGAAGCGCTGAACGTGTTCCTGCCGGACTTCAGCTTCGCCGTCGCCTTCCCGTTCGCACCGAACGTGACCGTGAGGTCGCCCTTCGGATCGGCGTACGCTGCGCCGACAAGCGCCGCCGCGCAGGACTTCCAGAGCGCGTCCGACGTCCAGAGGCCCTGCCGCGCCTCGAACTCGAAGCCCTTCGTCTCCGAGAAGGCGAAGCCGCCGAGCTCGTCCTCGCCGAGCGTGACCGCCACCGTCTTCTTCGCCGAGCCCTTCTTCGCCGTGAGCGACAGGGTCGCCGTCCTCGCCTTCGGGTCGAGCTTCGAGATCTTCGTCCCCGAAAGCGTCCAGACCGCGTTCGCGAAGTTGAGCTTGCCCGAGGCCTTGCCCGTCGAGCCGACCGTCAGCGTCGCCTGCATCTTCTCGGAGCCGCCGACGTAGGTGCCCTTCGCCCACGCGGGCAGCGCCCCGACGACGAGTTTCTGCTTCAAGGCCCACGTCTTCTTGGCGTTCGTTGCAAGCGCGACCGTCACGGAGACCGTGTACGTCTTCGCCGCGGTCGGCGCGCCCGAGACCTTGCCGCTCTTGTACGAGAGGCCTGCGGGCAAGCCCGTCACCTTGACGATCTTGACCGCCGCCTCGCAGGAGACCTTCGGCTTCGCGGAGTAGCTGACGCCCACGGGGAACTCCGTCGCCGCGTTCCAGTCGAGGACCGGCGCGGCGAGCGCGGACTCCTTCTTGAACTGCGCCGTGAAGACGACGTTCTCCGCGCCCATCTTGTCAGCGCACTCCTTGCTCACGGGCAGGGTAGCCACGGAGGAGGCGGAGGTGAAGGCAAAGATCATGGCCGCCGCGGACTTTTTGAAGAAGGTGATGGGGTTGATGTTCGCAAAGAGCTTGGCGGAGAGGGAATAAACCAGCACCGCATGGACGATGTAGCCGATGTAGGCGCAGAGGAGGACCAGCGCGAGAGAGCCGAGGATCTCGGCACCCTGGGTGGCAACGACCCATGCCATCATGGTGAAAACGCCGATGGGGCTGAGGGAGATAACGAAGCCCATGAGCTTCTCAATGACGGAATAGAAGGAGGAAACGATGTCGCGGCAGAGCATCGCCTTCTCACCGGCAGCAAGGATGGAGCCGCCGAAGAACAGGGCGATCACGATGACCTGCAGCATATTGGCATTGGAGAAGGACTGCCACATATTGGAGGGGAAGATGCCCACGAGGGTATCCATGAAGTTGGCGGAGGAAGCGCCCTCCCAGACCTGACCCTCTTCAAGAGCCATGCCCTGCGGGAACAGACCGGCGCCGTTAAAGATGTTCGCAAACACAAGGCCGATGACGCAGGCGATGGCTGTGGTGGCAAGGAAGTAAGCAACGGTTTTCCAGCCGACGGAGCCGACCTTCTTCATATCGCCCATGGAGATGATGCCGTCGATCATGGAGAAGAGGACAACGGGGACAACGATGAACTTCAGCAGGTTGACGAAGATGGTGCCGAAGGGCTTGAGATACTTGGCGGTGAAATCTGCGGTGTTGGTGAAGTAGCAGATCAGACCGACCACGATACCAGCCATCAGAGCAATAAAGATCTGTACCGGCAGACTGAGCTTTTTCTGTTTCATGTTGTGTACTCTCCTTTTGTAAAAATATTTTGATGGGGGGCACGCTTTTATTCGAGAATGCTGCCGTCCGCATGGAACAGAGGCAGCTTTTCGAGGAAAATAATGTCCGTGCGCGCAGCGGCATCGCCCTCGGCGAGCACGGCCACGCGGCCTGCTACGGTGCCGCCGGCCTTGTCAACGAGAGTTTCCAGGGCGCGGAGCGATTCGCCGGTGGAGATGACATCGTCCACAATGAGGATGCGTTTGCCCTTCATCAGCTCGGCGTCGTCGCTGCCGATGATGAGCTGCTGGGTGTGGAGCGTGGTGATGGAGCGCACGGTGACACGCAGAGGATTGGGCATATAGGCCTTGTCGCTCTTGCGGGCGATGAAATACTTTTTGGCATTGCTCTGGCGGGCCATTTCATGGATCAGGGGAATGCTCTTGGCCTCCGCCGTGAGAAGATAATCATACTCAATATCCTTCACGCGATCGAGCAGAGCTCTTGCAGAGGCCACCGTCAGCTCGGCATCGCCGAACATGATAAAAGCACCGATGTAAAAGTCCTCCGCCACGGGGCAGAGGGGCAGCTCGCGGTCGAGACCGGCAATGTTCATTTTATAGACCATGGGAAATTCCTCCTTGGCAGTTGTTGGGTGGTGGCGATAAAAACATTATAAACAACGGAGAAAAAAAGTCAAGAATAGGAGCGGTTTTAACAAGTTGAGATCGAGAATTATTTCACAATGCAGCAGAATGACTAAAAAAGCTGCCGTTTTTTGACATCGCGGACAGAAGAAATTTGGAAAATCCACTTGTTTATTCCAAAATGCGGTGTTACAATAGAACCACTTATGGGGAGAGGCGGCAACACCTCTTCACGAAGATGAAATTATACGGAGGTAAAGTCCAATGAATGCTTATCTTGAAAGCGTGCTCGAAAGCGTCCGCACCAAGCACGCCAGCGAAAAGGAATTCGTGCAGGCTGTTGAGGAAGTTTTCACTTCCCTCGAGCCCGTCATCGAAAAGCACCCCGAGTATGAGAAGGTCGACCTTCTCGGCCGTATGGTCGAGCCCGAGCGTATGTTCACCTTCCGTGTTGTCTGGATGGACGATAACGGTCAGTGGCACACCAACCGTGGCTGGCGCTGCCAGTTCAACGGTGCCATCGGTCCTTACAAGGGCGGTCTCCGTTTCCAGAAGAATGTCTATGAAGGCATCATCAAGTTCCTCGGCTTCGAGCAGATCTTCAAGAACAGCCTGACCGGTCTGCCCATGGGCGGCGGCAAGGGCGGCAGCGATTTCGATCCCGCAGGCAAAAGCGACGGCGAGATCATGCGTTTCTGCCAGGCTTTCATGACAGAGCTTTATCGTCACATCGGTCCCGACGTTGACGTTCCCGCTGGTGACATCGGCGTAGGTGGCAGAGAAATCGGTTTCCTGTATGGCCAGTACAAGAGAATCAAAGGCTGCTGGGAAAATGGCGTACTGACAGGTAAAGGTCTGGAATACGGCGGCTCCCTGTTCAGACCCGAAGCAACAGGCTACGGCGCTACATACTATGTAAACGAAGTACTGCAGCATGAAGGCGACACATTCGAAGGCAAAACAGTAGCTATGTCCGGTTTCGGTAACGTAGCTTGGGGTGCTGCTATCAAAGCTAGCGAACTCGGTGCTAAAGTTGTAGCTATCTCAGGTCCTGATGGCGTTTGCTACATCAAAGACGGTATCACCAAAGAGATGATCGACTACATGTTGGTAATGCGTGCTTCAAACCGCAACAAAGTACAAGACATGGCTGACAAATTCCCAGCAGCTGCTACTTTCACTGCAGGTAAAAAAGCATGGAGCGTAAAATGTGATATCGCTCTTCCTTGCGCATTCCAAAACGAGTTGAACGAGGCTGACGCAAAAGAACTCGTTGCTAACGGCACAATGTGCTGCTGCGAGGTTTCTAACATGGGTTGCACAGCTGAGGCTATCCACTACTTCCAACACGCTGGTATCCTCTTCGCTCCTGGTAAAGCTGTTAACGCTGGTGGCGTTGCAACTTCAGGTCTCGAAATGACTCAAAACGCTGCTCACCTCGCATGGAGCGGTGAAGAAGTTGATGCAAAATTGAAATGGATCATGCAATCTATCCACGAACAATGCGTTCGCTACGGTAAGAAAGCTGACGGCACCATCGACTACGTTAAAGGTGCTAACGTTGCTGGCTTCATGAAAGTAGCTACCGCTATGTTGGAGCAAGGCACTATCTAATTCATAGAGAAGTACTTACAACTTCATAAATACGGCGTGCTGTACGAATTTCGTACAGCACGTTTTTTATTTTCTTATTTCATCTTAACCTACTGATTTTTAATGCAATTTTTCCATTTTTTTCTTCTCTGTATCAAAAAAAAGAGTTACCTTTGCAAGTTGTAAACAGAACATAATTCCACATCTATGATACAGAGACTTTTAACTCGATTTATGTTGTTCGCTACTCTGCTATTTATTCCAGCCTTAGCAGTAGCTCAACAATTACCAAACAGCGGATTCGAAACCTTTGAAGCCGGTTTCAATGGCGCAGGCAGCCAGCCTGTCGGTTGGAAGGGTTCAAACGTGAAGAAAACTGTTATTGGCATTACCGTTTCTGCTCCTTTGATTTTCCAGGAGACAAACGGACGAACAGGAAACTGCGTTAAAATTGAAAACGACGCCGTTGGTGCAGCAGGCATCACAGAAGATGCGCCTGCGTACATCTCTTTTGGCACACCTTGGGCCTACATCAGCGGTCTCAACACCGGTAGTGCTACAGGCGGTACCGATGGCGGCATCAGTTTTACCTACTGCCCAGACACCATTGAACTGTGGGTAAAACGCAGCTACAACACCCCAGAGAATGCACACGCATTGATTTACCTTTGGGCTGGCGAGAGTATCGGTTCGCAGTACAAAACCAAAAATGGTGGTTGCGGCGGCGAGACTCACCGTGACGAAGAGTCTGACATCCGCGGCACAAACATGTGCTCAACAACACAACCTGCCACCCTGGTAGGCGTTGGCGAATGGATCAGCAACCAGCAATACCAGAATTGGACAAAGGTTCAAGCCCCAATTCAATACTATAGCAACGTTACTCCACAAAAATGTAACGTTATCATCTCATCAGCCGACTATCCTAACGGTCGCGATGCCACAAAAGTTCATGATGGAGCTATCCTTTATGCCGACGACCTCCGACTCATCTACAGCTCACAGCTCTCCGAGATTCGTATCGGCAACCACTCCTTAGCAAACTTCGACCCTAACACATACACTTACACCTATACTTTGGGTCAAGGTGCTACTACCGTACCACAGAACATCACCTGCTACCGCAACGGTCGTCTGATTACAGGCAGCGAGTTGAGCATCAACTACGGTGCTCTGGGTCAGCCAACAACCATCACTGTGACTGCACAAGACAACAGCAGCACACACACCTACACCATCAACTTCGTGGCACAACAGAGCACCAACTCACGCCCTGCTTCCATCGAGATTGACGGTACTCCATTGGCAAACTTCAACGGTTATGTCACCACCTACAACGTGACTTTGCCTTACGGAACAACCGTATGTCCAACCGTTACAGCAACCCCAGCCGAATCCACACAGCTCATCACTATCGGCAACTGCACAGGTGTTCCTGGTTCGCAGACTGTAACCGTCTTTGCTGAAGATCGTTCAGTAAGCTCTGTCTACACCATCAACTACACCACAGCAGCACTCACCGACAACACACTGCAAGGCATCAAGATTAACGGCACATTGCTGTCAACCTTCTCGCCAAACACCACAAACTATATCGTAGACCTCCCATTGGGCACCACCACAGCTCCAACCATTGAAGCAGTATCTGCTTATCCACAAGGCGAGCAAATCATCGTGATTACCAACAACGGTCTCTACGGCACATCCACCATCAGCGTAACACCAGCAGGTTCTTCTCTGACACGTGTCTACAGAATCACCTTCCGTGTAGCTGCATCTTCCAACGCCTATCTCAATGGTATCACCATCGGTGGCACACCACTTGCCAACTTCGTTTCTACCACCACCTCCTACTCTATCACCCTTCCAAGAGGCACGACTTCATTGCCAACCATCAACTGGATTACCGGCGATGCAGGTCAGACCGTCACGATTACTTTGGGCGGCGTCAATGGTGAGACACGTATCGTAGTAACAGCGCAAGATGGGTCAACAACAGTGGTTTATCGTTTGCAATTCTCAGTTACAGAGAGCACCGATTCCAAACTGACCGACATTTTATTAAATGGTGTTTCACTCAACGGATTCCATCCTGACACATTGAACTACGACGTCACTCTGCCAACAGGAACAACCGCCTTACCAACCATCACCTATGTGAAAGGCGACGCCATGCAGAATGTCCGCGTACTCACAGGCGGCATCAACGGTGTGACCACCATCCGCGTCTTGGCAGAGAATACAGCCTACAGCACCACCTACTCTATCCACTTCCATGTTCAGCAGTCAGCCGACGCTAAACTGGCAGACATCCTCGTTGGTGGCGTCTCATTGCCATACTTTAACCCAGACGTTTTGAACTACACCTACATTCTTCCAGACAGCGCCACACAATGTCCAAACATCAGCGCTGTGAAATCAACTCCAGGTCAGAGCGTCACCATCGTCCGTCCAAACCTCACAGGTACTGCACAACTCACAGTAACCTCTGAGACAGGCGATTCATACAACGTTTACACCATCAACTTCATCTATACGCCATCAAGTGTTTGCAACCTCACCGACATCAAAGTGAACGGCACTTCCATCGCCGGTTTCAATGCCAACACGACCAACTATACGGTGGATCTTGGCGCCAATGCTACCACTCCTAACGTACAGTTTACAAAAGAGGACAACAACGCGGTGGTAACCGTAGTCTACAACGGCACCACCTCCACCGACCTCATCGTAACCGCTGCCGACAGCATCACCAAGACGACCTATCACATCGACTACACCACAGCTCCAAGCACCAATGCATTGCTTGCCAACATCAAACTTTACCAAGGTGCTGCTCAGGGCTTTGTTGCTTTGAACGGTTTCAACAGCAACACTACATTCTACGCAGTTCAGTTGCCATGGCGCACTGCAGTGCCTTATGTAGTCAACCCAATCCCGGCCGACAATGGTCAGACCATCACCATCAACTACGGTGGTATCAACGACACCACCCGCATCCACGTTGTGGCTGCCGACGGCATCACCACACAAGACTACTTCATCAGCTTCAGTGTAGAGAAGTCGAACGTTTCTGTGCTCAACGACATCATGATTGACGGTGTCTC
Organism: uncultured Porphyromonadaceae bacterium; assembly: GCA_937898265.1. Taxonomy (GTDB): domain Bacteria; phylum Bacteroidota; class Bacteroidia; order Bacteroidales; family Paludibacteraceae; genus HGM05398. Next base: position 1,211 of record CALEJM010000275.1, on the reverse strand, counting down.
TATCGTCACTTTCTCACCAAATGTTCATCAATACAACATCACGCTTCCTTACGAGACCACAGAACTCGGAGCCATCTCCTACGAGAAGGGTCGTGCTTCCGATGGCGCTGTCGTAACAGAGCAAGAAGTGATTGTAGAGAACAACGGTTTGAACAACACCTCAACCATCACCGTTATTGCCGAAGACGGTTCAACCACCGTTTATACCATCAACGTCGTTAAAGACATGAGTAATTGGGTCAACGCCAACTACCTTGACGACATCACACTGAACGGTTTGACACTAAACGGCTTTGACAGCAACAACACCAACTACAGCATTGAATTACCTTACGGTACTACCACTGCTCCTGCCTTTGGTTTCACCAAGCACTATGCAGAGCAACAAGTCATCGTTGAAAACGGCGGTTGCTACGGCACCACACGCATCGTTGTCAAAGCCAACATCGCTGGCGTTGCCGACAAAATCTACGAGATTGCAAGCAGCGTATCTAAGGCATCACAAGCATCGCTCACCTCTATCAGCGTTGACGGCACACCGATTGCCAACTTCAATCCACTCCAAAAATCTTACGTTGTCAACGTCACCGACCAACCAACCAGCGTAACCTATACCGCTGCCGACGGTGCTACAGCCACCTCAACGGTCAACAACGTCAAACAACACACCATCGAGGTGACAGCCAACAACGAGACCAACACCTACAACGTGTTCTTCTTCTACACCAACGACGTCATCCCGAACATGGACTTCGAAGACTGGAGCGCCACCACCTACAATAACAAACAGAAACCTACTGGTTGGACAGCTCCTGCCGACGTTGTCAATAAAATGAGTTGTTTGTTCACCTACACCTCTGGTAAAGAGGTCACTCCAGAAAACACTATCCTGACCCACGGCAACTCAGCCGTTAAGCTTGTCAGCGCCTACGAGATTCAGTCTACCGTCTGGATGCCAGGTCTCATCACCCTCGGCAACTTCAACAACAGCGGTACCTGCCAAAGTTCACGTAACTCAAGTGTCAGCGGTGGTATCGACTTCCGCAACACTCCCGACAGCGTCTTCCTCGACTATATGTTGACACAGAACGTCGGTTCCAACACCATGCGTTTCCTCTATCAAGCATGGGGCAACGGTTCCGACTTCTCAGCCAACAACGCCGCAGTCAACATCCTTCATACCGACACCGTTGTGGGCAACGATTGGTTGA
>CALEJM010000274.1 GCA_937898265.1 uncultured Porphyromonadaceae bacterium | reverse complement strand
CCGCCCCCGAAAGCGTCGAGATAATGTTGAGCGGGACTGTCGCCGGGCTTGTCGGCAGCCTGAATGCCGCCTTCTGCCATCATGGTGTTAGCGTCACCGATAACAACAAACGCAAGGATATCAACGCCCGTCTCATCGTTAAGCCATTGCGTTCTCTCCAACTCTCTGGTGCTTACTACTGGGGTTCATACGGAACAGAGAATTTTACCCGTAACCGTTGGACAGCAGCAGCCTGCTGGGATAACCACCTTATCCTCCGTGGCGAGGTTATCGGCGGTACCACAGGCATGGTCAACGAAGAAGGTAAAGTTGCAGACGTCAACAGCTTGGGTTACTACATCATCGGTGGTTGGCACTTGCCAAAACACATCGACATCGTAGCCCGTTACGACGGCTGGCAGACTGATATGAAGGACAAGTCCACACGTCTTCAGGACGGCGTGATTGGTTTGGCTTGGAATCTCCCTCATTTCCGTGCGCAAGCCAACTACATTTTCACCAACTACTATGGTGAGAAACCAAACAACCACTCCTTCCAAATCATGCTCACTGGCATGTTCTAAACTACGCAAATAACTAAAAGCAATATAAAATTATGTACGATTTAGCAATCATCGGTGGTGGTCCTGCTGGTTATACCGCAGCAGAACGCGCGGCACAGGGCGGAATGAAAACAGCGGTCTTTGAAAAACGCGCTTTAGGCGGCGTATGTCTCAACGAAGGCTGTATCCCAACCAAAGCGCTTCTCTATAGTTCAAAACTCTACCACTATGCACAGACAGGTGCTAAATATGGTGTGAGTGCTGAAAACGTAGGTTTTGAATACGACAAAATCGTAGCCCGCAAGAATAAAATCGTTCGTAAACTCAACGCTGGTATCCGCAGCAAGATGAAAGAGAACAACGTTACTGTTGTTACAGGTTTCGCTTCTGTTGCTGCTGCTACCGAGGAGATGGTAACCATCGCTTGCGGCGAGGAGAAATACGAAGCCAAGAACCTCATTATTGCTGCTGGCAGTGAGACCACTATCCCACCAATCAAAGGTGTGGACACTGCTGAATTCTGGACCAGTCGTGAGGCTCTTGAAGCTAAAGAAGTGCCTGCATCAATCGCTATCATCGGCGGTGGTGTAATCGGTATGGAATTTGCCGGTTTGTTCAACCAATTCGGTGCTGAGGTAACCGTCATCGAGATGGCTCCTGAAATCCTCCCTCCAATCGACTCAGAAATCGCTGCCATGCTTCGTCAGAACTATGAGAAACAAGGCGTGAAATTCAATATCGGCGCTAAAGTGCTTGAAGTTAAGACTGGTGCTGTAGTCTATGAAAACCCAGAGGGTGAAACCGTAACCCTTGAGGCAGAAAAGACTCTCCTCTGCGTTGGCCGTCGTCCTGCTTTGAAAGAACTTGGCTTGGAGGCTCTCCCATTGGAGCGTTTCCGCAACGGTATCGCTGTTGACGCTCAGATGCGTACCTCAATGAAGAATATCTTCGCTGTGGGTGACGTGACCGCCTTCTCAATGTTGGCTCACACAGCTACCCGTGAAGCAGAAGTAGCCGTCAACACCCTCCTCGGCAAAGCTGATGCCATGAGTTATAAAGCAATTCCTGGTGTGGTTTATACCTATCCGGAAATCGCTGGCACAGGTAAGACCGAACAAGAGCTCCAACGTGAAGGCGTAGCATACAACGTATTGAAACTCCCAATGACCTTCTCTGGTCGTTTCGTAGTTGAGAACGAGGGTGGCAACGGTCTTTGCAAACTCATCACCGACGAAAAAGGTATGATTATCGGTGCGCATATGATTGGCAACCCATCTTCAGAGCTCATCACCATCGCTTCACTCGCTATCGAAGCCGGTTGGGATGTAGAGCGTCTGAAAACCGTGGTATTCCCACACCCATCAGTAAGCGAAATCTTCAAAGAGACTCTCTTCGCCTAATCAATCGTTAAAGATACGATAAACCCAAAGACCTGAGGATGGATTGTCCTCAGGTCTTTTTTCTGTTTTTATAGAATTGAAAATGAATGAAATACAGATGTTGAAGGTTGCTTCTTGCGGACACTTTCGCTTAGATTGATATTCTTGTAAAAATAGGGGACTTCTTTCTTGTTTTTTCAACCAACTTATGTTATCTTTGTACACTCCAAATATTAGACCAAAAATGCAATTGATAAGCAAGAAAACAAGCAAGTTAGTCATGGCATTCGCCGTGATTTTCATGGTGCTTACTGTAGGCTGCAGCAAGAAAGGAAAACTCGTGTTCGACGAGTACGAACTTCAGCGTAACATCAACAACGATTCTGTTCGCTTCGAATTGAGCATCGTTGCTGAATTTCCTAAACCAAACTGTAAAGGCGAAGTGGTGGATAGTATCCGTCTGTTTCTGAGTCGTAGCCTCTTCAGTATTGAGCAGATTGAGGAACCCAACGCCATGTTAAAGCGCTATGCCGACACTGTGCTTGCTAACTATTGTGCCGATATGCGCGACTTCCGTCGTGTGGCTGGTTTCACCGACCTCTTCCATCAAGAGATCGTGGGTGTGGCCAGCGTTCTCTCTCCTGAGTTGCTGAGTTACGATAAATCCACCTATCTCTACTATGGCGGTTCGCAGGGGCAGCGCCGTTTCAACTCCTATGTGTTCAGTCTTGTCGACGGAAAATGTCTGTTGGAAGAAGATCTCTATCAAGAAGGCAAGGAAGAGGAACTCTCTAAATTGCTTACTGAAGCCCTGAAGGAACTGACCCATGGCGAGTTTCAAGAGTTGGTTATCCCAAACAACAACTTCACGGTTATCGATGAGGGTGTCGTCTATCGTTACGATGGCTTCGAACTCAATACCTTTGAGATTCCTGCTGTAGAATGTATCGACCTCCAGATTCCTTCCGAGAAGATTCTCCCACTGCTGAAAGAAGAGAGCGTGGTTTATAAATACCTCAACAGTCAGTTGAATGCAGAGGCTAAATAGACTATGGGTGTAGATATCATCACTAAATACTTCCCCGAACTCACTGAAAAACAACTGGAGCAGTTTGCTCAGTTAGAAGCCTTGTATAGTGAGTGGAACGAAAAAATCAACGTCATCTCCCGCAAGGATATCGGCAATCTCTACGAGCATCATGTGCTCCATTCCTTGGGCATTGCCAAAGCCATTCGCTTCCGCAGCGGAACGACAGTGGTCGATGTTGGTTCGGGAGGCGGATTTCCCGGAATTCCGCTGGCAATTTTATTTCCCGAAGTCCAATTCCATTTGGTAGACTCCATTGGTAAGAAAATGCGAGTTGCCGAAGAAGTGAAACAGGCTATCGGCTTGGAAAATTGCACGACGCCACATAG
>CALEJM010000273.1 GCA_937898265.1 uncultured Porphyromonadaceae bacterium | reverse complement strand
CTCTACGTCGACCGCAACGGCAACGGCGTTTGGGATCCTGGTGTCTACGACGAGAACCTTCAGGCTGAACCCGTCTACTACTATCCCTATAAGCTCACCCTCCGCGCCTTCTGGGATTTGGAGGAGTATTGGGACTATGAGGAGATTCCTTTGCTGGAGCAAAAGCCGAAAGTGCTGATGATGAACTCGTCGGCGAAGAAATAGCGGAAAAATCTTAGACTGTCCAACGGAAAACGGTGTCAGTCGAAATCAAGTGGAGATTTTACTCTCGAAACTTCATAAATCAAAAGCGGAAATGAAATTTTTTGTTTCCGCTTTTTTGTTTTGGTTGGGCGGAAGGATTTCGTGAACGAAAAATTGTTGGCGGCAGATTGCAGACGCTGTGTTTCAAATCTAAAACACAGCCATCAAACTGCATATCAAACTTTTTCTCTACAAATTATAGCCCCCTTTCTACATAATATAATTTGTATGCAGAAATTGTTGCTGCGAATTGGCGGCCGAAAATCTGCCAACATCATCTCTCTTCTGGCAAATGGAATGACCGAATGCGGCAAGAAGAAAGTCGGATGCCGTTTTGCTGCCATTAAAATCAGTCGAAATCAAGATAAGGAGCGAGTCGTTGAAGGTCTTTTTCGGAAAACTCGCTGAGTGAGCGGAGGGCATCTAAGGCGTTGATATGACGTTGGGCTCGTCGCAGTTCGATGATTGCCTTTGCTTGATAATAAGTTAGATAAGGATGACTTTTCAACCTCTCCACCGTGGCGTGGTTGACGCGCAACTTGCGGATATTTGATTGGTCAATCGTCAGATGTGGCATGATGTCTTTGACTACATCCTCTGGTAAATTCTTGATTTCCAATAGCTGTTCAGCAGAAACAAACCCTCCCAACCGATTGCGATAACTCACAATCGCCTTCGCACGGTAAGTTCCGATGCCTTTGAGTTGGCAGAGTAGAGCAGTATCGGCATCGTTGAGCGAAACCGTCAGGAAAACCTCCTCCTTTTGAGGTTTCGAGGCGGGAGTTTCTTTGGAGGATGCAATCGCTATAAAAGGCTGTAACACAATAAAATCAGCGCTGTCAAGACCATAAGTGCGACCGAAAGCCTCCGCATCGCGATAATGTCCCCCTTTGGCACGATATTTGAGTATGTTTCTTACCACGAAAGGCTTCAGACCCAGTCGGCTCAACCCGGCAGAATCAAGCGTGTTGGGGTCAAACGTAAAAGGATGAATCTCGTAATTCGTTGGGGTAGCTTCTTGTTTTGGCGTGGTAAAATTGGTGTTTTCAGTCTCCAAAAGTCGCACCACAACGAGCGAATCCCCTTCCGAAAGCGGCTCAGTAGCGGAATTGTGTCGTCTTAAGATGCTGGCAATGAGAATAGAAGAAAAAAGTAGTATCAACAGTGTAGCAATACCTACCTTTTCTGAGTCTAATAATATGAAAAGTCGATTTCGCATAGATTATTTCCCTCTGCAAAAATAACGCAAAATATCAATAAAAAGTGTAGATGGAACTAAAAAATAATTATGTAAAAATCAATGCCTAAGGTTTGGTAAGTTCAAAAAAAATATGTTACTTTGCATCCCTTAAGGTTAAAATGGAATTTTAGTCGAAATAAGTAATAACAATATCTATAAAACAATGAAAAAGAGTTTATTATTATTCGCAGTATTGCTGCTCTCATCACTTGGCGTGTTGATGGCGCAAGAGAATCCAATGGCTCAACCAATGCCATTAGACCCTGCAGTTCGTATGGGCGTTTTGCCTAACGGCATGACCTACTACATCCGTCACAACGAACAACCAAAAGAACGTTGTGAATTTCACATTGCCCAAGCTGTAGGCGCCATCCTCGAGAATGACGACCAAAACGGTTTGGCTCACTTTCTTGAGCACATGGCCTTCAACGGCACAGAAAACTTCCCTGGCAAAGGCATCATCAACTACTTCGAGAGTGTTGGCGTAAGCTTTGGTGGCGACATCAATGCCTATACCTCTTTGGATGAGACCGTATACCGTCTCTCAAACGTGCCAACCACTCGTGAGGGCATCATCGACAGCGCCCTCTTGGTGTTGCGCGACTGGAGCTGCGGTCTCTCACTCCTTGGTGAAGAAATCGACAGCGAACGTGGCGTTATCCGCGAAGAATGGCGCACCGGTGCTGATGCAAGCCGTCGTATGTGGAAAGCTTCAAATGCTTTGAAATATCCAGGCTCACAATATGCAAAACGTGACGTTATCGGTGACACCGCTGTAATCAACAACTTTGCATACTCAGCACTCCGCAACTACTACAAACAGTGGTATGGTCCAGACCTCCAAGCTATCTTCGTTGTTGGCGACATCGACGTAGACGCCATGGAAGCTAAGATTAAGAAACTCTTCGGCCCTATCGCAGAGCGTGCTAATCGTGGCGTTCGTCCAATCTACCCAATCCTCGACAACAAAGAGCCAATCGTAGCTATCGTATCTGACGAAGAAGCTCAATATGCTCGTGTCGACCTCGAGTTCAAACACCCTGCAACTCCACGCGCTGAGCGTCTCTCATTGCAAGGTTATCTCGAAGACCTCTGCAGCAACTTGATGTCTTCTATTCTCTCAGAGCGCTTCCGAGCCCTCTCAATCAACCCAGACTGCCCATTCCTCCAGTCTGTTATTATGTATAGCGAGTTGACCAAATCATGCGAAGGTCTTCGCGCCATCACCATTCCAAAAGAAGGTAAAGAGAAAGAAGCTTACGTCGCTTTGCTCACCGAACTCTACCGTGCTGAACGCTACGGCGTTACCGATGCAGAACTTGAGCGTGCAAAAACTGAGTTGCTCTCATCAATGGAAAAACTCAACAACGAACGCAACAACCAACGTAACCAAGCTCTTACCAACGAGTATATTCGTCACTACCTCGACGGCACCCCAGCTCCTGGCATTGAAATCGAATATCAGTTGATCAAACAAATCCTTCCTGTTATCAACTCACAGGTATTGAGCGAACTCCTCAAACAAGCTATCACTGAAGAAAACATCGTGATTGCTTTCCAAGGCACTAAGAAGGCTGCCAACAACTTCTTCACCAAAGAAGAAGCTGTCGCTAAGATGAAAGAAGTTAGAGAGTCTGACATCGAAGCTCCAAAAGAGGAGAAAATCGACCGTCCTTTGGTAGCAAAAACTCCAAAGAAAGGTGCTATCAAGAGCATTACTAAGAACGAAACCCTCGGCGCTACTGAGATGGTATTGAAGAATGGTGTGAAAATCATCATCAAACCAACCACCTTCAAGAACGACGAAAAGGGCGATCCGCTCGTTATCAAGGACGGTCTCGTCGTTCTCGGCGTTATGACCGAAAAGCAGTATGACGATATCAAGGTAATGACACAGCAGATCACAAAGATCGTTGCCGATGACCTTCTTGCAAAGGGACTCGTTCTTTACGATATCAAGTTTGAATTCGAGAGAACTTGCATCCTTGACTACGGCTGCCTGCTGTGCGCTACAACCATTAGCATCGGTAACTACTACGAAATATGTTCCTGCCTTAACTCCATCGAGTTTTGGAACCGTAGTAGTAACCTTATGTGTACCGAGGTTCCAGTCGTACGAATATGGAGCGACACCACCTGTGACATCTACGGTAACTTTACCAGAGTACTCACCATAGCACTCTGTTGGAACAGGAGTTGCGGTTACGGTAAGTTTATCTGGCTCAGTAACATGCCACTTCTTGTAATAGTTATGATGTGCACCAGTATAATCTGAGTTCTCGAAGTCGGTAACAACAAGATAGTACCAACCAGCTACTAATTCTGAAGCCACCCTTGTAGTTACGACATCATTATTAGCATTCTTCAATTCATAAGAGGTAACGGCAGCGAAACCTTTGGGATTTTGACTTGAAGGCAACAATGTCTCCAAATCAGTATTCTCGTTAACCTTATACCAGTGGTACTTGTAGTTACCAAGACCCTTGCTGATAGTAGGATCGATCATACCATTGCTTCCGGCGTTACATGATACGTTCTGTACGTCGGCAACGATCTCTACAGCAGAATGCAACTCGAGAGTTGAAGCTGAAGAACGACACATATTTGCGTCATAAACATCGAGAGTATATACACCTCCCTCTATG
>CALEJM010000272.1 GCA_937898265.1 uncultured Porphyromonadaceae bacterium | reverse complement strand
TCTTAATCTCAGACTTCTCAACATAGCGCAACACCTCCTCCAACTCTTCGATACCCTTCATGCCCACCTCGGAAGTTGCCAAGACGCTCTTCAAGGTGTTGAGTTTGTCGTGGTTGTTGCCCGAGAGGTTGAGGATAGGCTGTAGTTTCTCGATAGCTTCGTCGGTGATACCTTTGGTGCGCAATTCTGCCACCACGCCGTCCAAACCGATTTTGTCGAGTTTGTCAATGGCCACGGTGATATCGGTGATTTTGTCTGCCTCGCCGATAATCTCGGAGATGCCGCTGAGAATCTTACGGTTGTTGAGTTTGATTTCAACGCGGATGCCGAAGCGTGTGAAGGCGAGGTCGATCATCTCGATGAGTTCAGCCTCAAAGAGGAGTGAGTTGCTGCCCACCACGTCGGCGTCGCACTGATAGAACTCGCGGTAACGACCCTTTTGAGGACGGTCGGCGCGCCATACAGGCTGAATCTGGAAACGTTTGAATGGGAACGTAATCTCCTCGCGGTGCATCACCACGAAACGGGCGAACGGCACGGTGAGGTCGTAGCGCAAACCCTTTTCAGAGATTTTGTTAGTCAGTTTGATACTGTTGCGTTCCAGCAGTTGCTCGTCGGTGAGGTTGGCTGCGAAATCGCCTGAGTTCAGAATCTTAAACAGCAGTTTGTCGCCCTCCTCGCCGTATTTGCCCATGAGGGTTGAGAGTTGCTCGATGGAAGGGGTCTCAATCTGCTTGAAGCCGTATGTTTGGAACACTTCGCGAATCACGGAGAAGATGTAGTTGCGCTTCGCCATGATAGATGGGGTGAAGTCGCGTGTGCCTTTTGCAATGCTTGGTTTCATAGTCGGAAATATTATATGTTGGTGTTGAACGCCTCTTTCATGATGAGGGCGGTGGCACCAGTTTTTGATTCAACGTATTGTTTTGCTATCTTGCCTGCGTCGGCGTCGTAGAAGAGCTCGTTGGTGAGATTCTCGAAGCGGCGGTAGGTGCGAATGGTGTAGCCGTCGCCTTTCTCCATGAGGTCGACAGCTTCTTGGAATTTGTGGTAGTTAGGACCGAAGATTACAGGCATGCCCCATACGGCAGCCTCCAAGATGTTGTGGATGCCAACGCCGAAGCCGCCGCCCACGTAGGCGATGCGACCGTATTGGTAGATAGAGGAGAGGAGTCCGATGGTGTCCACGATGAGACAGTCGGCATGGACAGCCTCGTCGTAGGTGGTCTTGGTGTAGCGAACGAAACTGCGGCGTAGACCATTGCAGATATGCTGGATGTGCTCCTCGTCGATTTCGTGAGGCACGATTACCATCTTCTTCTCTTTGTTGGCGTTGATATAGCGAATCAGAATCTCTTCATCTTTCGGCCAAGTGGAACCAGCCACGATGACGTCGGCACCTTGTGCAAAGCCCTCTACGATAGGCAACTCCTTGGCGGCTTCGGCAATGTCGCAGACGCGGTCGAAGCGGGTGTCGCCAGCCACGAGGCTTGGGATGCCGATGCTCTCCAGCAGTTGTTGTGAGGTCTCGTTCTGAACGAATATCTTGTTGAAGCAACTCAGCATCTTACGGAACGGACCGCCATAGATTTTGTTGAAGAATGGTTGGTCCTTGCGGAAGATGGCTGAGATGAGATAAGTCTCTATGCCTTTGGTTTTCAGAGTCTCCAAGAGATTTCCCCAGAACTCATACTTGATGAATACGGCTTTCTTGGGGTTGAGCATCTCCACGAAGCGACGTGCCTTCTTGGGGGTGTCGAGCGGGAGGTAGCAGATGAGGTCGGCTCCTTTGTAGTCGCGGCGCACTTCGTAGCCTGAAGGGGAGAAGAAGGTGAGCGCTACCTTGTATTCGGGGTGGTGCTGCTTGACTGCCTCGATGATGGGGCGACCTTGTTCAAACTCGCCAAGCGACGCCGCATGAAACCAGATGTATTCGGCTTTTGGGTCGCGCTTCTGCTCCAGAGTCTTGAAGGCGTTGCATGCGCCCTGATGACGTTTGCCAGCCTTCTCCGAGAAGAGGGCAACCACAGCTGTTGCTGCGCCGTAGAGTCGGATGCCTAAGTTGTATAACGGGTTCAAAATGTTTAAGTTTTAGTCAGTTTCAGTGAAGAGTGAGTCTTAGTTGATTTTGAGTATCGAGCGTCCTTCGCGTCCAAAGCTGCGATAGGTGTCGTATGGAATCTCAATGTCGGGTTCGGTCAGTGGTGCCTCTGCAGGGAGGTGGAACGCGATGTATTTGATGTCGATGCCACGTGCCAGCCACTGCTGCTCGTAATAGGTCTTGAGGTCGAGCGGCGACTGCGTGCCCCAAGGGGAGGCGTAGAGGTTGTTGGTGTTGACCACGACCTCCAGTTGGTTGAGGCTGACCAAAGCGTCGGTATAGGTGTAGAGGAAG
>CALEJM010000271.1 GCA_937898265.1 uncultured Porphyromonadaceae bacterium | reverse complement strand
ACCGAATTTCTCCCAAGCTGGAAGATAGGTGTCGCCGATGAGTGAACGGTCGTAATCCTTATAGTCAATCTCGAATTTAGGGATACGGATTTGAGCGTAAGAACCAGGTTCGAAGTTCATGTGTTCGCCAGCTGGCAAAGCCACTTTGTACTCTTTGATGAAGGTAGCCACGTTCTTGTTGCCAATAACGGTGCATTCCCATTCTTTAACGCCGAGCACGTCTTCTGGAACCTGCATTTCGATGTTGTTCTTAACCTTTACTTGGCAACCGAGGCGCCAGTGGTCTTTCATCTGCTTGCGTGAGAAGTGAACGGTCTCTGTTGGGAGAATCTCGCCACCGCCGTCAAGCACTTGGCATTTGCATTGACCGCAAGAGCCTTTACCACCACAAGCTGATGGGAGGAAGACGCCTGCGTTTGAGAGTGAAGAGAGCAGTGAGCCGCCGGCTGGGATGCTCAGTGTCTTTTCGCCGTTGAGTTTTACCTCTACGTTGCCGGAAGCAACGAGGTAGCGTTTTGCTATCAAAAGCACAATCACGAGCAAGATGATGACTGCCAAGAACACCGCCAAGCAAGTGAGTATAGATAATGAATTAATTGCGAGTACCATAAGATTATCCTATTTTCAAACCTGAGAAACAGAGGAATGCCATTGACATAAGTCCTACAGTGATGAATGTGATGCCCAAGCCGCGGAGTGGTGCAGGCACTTCTGAGTACTCCATCTTCTCGCGGATAGCGGCAAGGCCTACGATAGCGAGCAACCAACCAATACCTGAACCGAGCGCATACCAGATGGTGTCGGCTACGCAGGTGAGGGCTTTTGGGTCGGTTGGCTCAAGGCCGATGCGTTGTTGCATGAAGAGTGAGGCACCCATGATGGCGCAGTTTACAGCGATCAGAGGCAAGAAGATACCGAGTGCGGCATAGAGTGATGGTGAGAATCTCTCAACAATCATTTCTACCAATTGCACGATGGCGGCGATAACGGCGATGAACAGGATGAAGCTGAGGTAGCTGAGGTCGAGGTCAGCAAAACCTTCACCCAACCATGCGAGTGCGCCTGGACCGAGCACGTAGGTTTGCAAGAGGTAGTTCACTGGAAGTGTGATGAGCAACACGAAGGTTACGGCAACACCAAGTCCCAATGAGGTCTTTACGTTCTTTGATACGGCGAGGTATGAACACATGCCCAAGAAGAACGCAAAAATCATGTTGTCCACAAAGATGGACCTTATGAATAAATTAAGTGCGTGTTCCATATTGTTCTAAAGCTTCGTTTGACGGAAGCGTTTCTTTTTTGGTTCAACAATTATTGGGGCTTATTTTTCTTGAAGGTCTTTGTCGATTGAACGATGTGCCCAGATGATGCAAGCCACAAGGATCATAGCCATAGCTGGCATAACCATCAAACCATTGTTGACGTAGCCATGGTCGTAGCACCATTGTGGAATTACGCGGAAGCCGAACAATGAGCCGGCGCCGAACAATTCGCGGAAGAAGGCTACGATGATCAGGATGATGGCATAGCCAACGCCGTTGCCGATACCGTCGAGGAATGATGCGCCTGGTTTGTTGCCCATGGCGAATGCTTCCAAACGACCCATCAGGATACAGTTGGTGATAATCAAACCGATGTAGACTGACAACTGGAGGCTGATGTCGTAGGCAAAGGCTTTCAATGCCTCACTTACTACGGTAACCAAGGCGGCTACAACTACCAA
>CALEJM010000270.1 GCA_937898265.1 uncultured Porphyromonadaceae bacterium | reverse complement strand
TGGCAGGAGATGCTCTCGGGTGAACACGGGGAGGCGGTCAACCCACTTCTGAAAGAGCAGTACGATGTTCTGTACGGAAAATGGCCGGAACAATATAACGAAGTTGTTCTCGTTGTCGACAAAAACAACGTCAACCAATTCACCCGCGAGACAGTTCGCTACTCTCCATATATCGATGCTCCGGGCGTGGGCGAGACCAACGCTATCAGTTGGACTTTGGATAATAACTTGGAGATGAAGGTGATTGACAAGAAGGCAACCGATACATCTTCAACCATTGTCTACAAGAAAGTCAGCTTGATTGATAAACTCTCGTTGTCCACGGGTTACAACTTTGCAGCCGACTCTATGGGCTGGTCATATCTTGCAGTGGGCTTGCGTATGAAGTTGACCAAGAAATTCACCTTGAACCTTCACGGCAACTTCGACCCATATATGTATGAGTTGAATGCCAACAACATACCTGTCAGGGTAAACAAACTGAGATGGAGTCATGGCAAATCGCTCTATTTCATGGGTACGTCAACAAGTTTCCAATATACGTTCAACAACGACACCTTCAAACGTAAGGAGAAAAAGAAGAACACAGAGAATGAGTCGGAACTGCCACCTGACGAAGGTAGTTATCTGGGTGAAGATATCTACGGCTCAGGCTTTGACCACGACCACGATCATGAACATGAGGCTTTGGAGAAAGATGATGACGGCTATGCGAAGCCTGAGTTCAAATGGAGTCTCTCTATCAACTACAACATCGCCTTGGTGGTGAAAAACGGCTTGGATAACTTTGACTACGAAAAGATGCAGTACAAACGTGGCATCAACCACTCACTTTCCATCAACGGCTTTATCAATCCGACTGCCAAATGGAAACTGAATTATAACGCTTCGTTTGACTTGACTGCGAAGAAAATCACTAACTTGACAATGACAATCCGTCGTGACCTCCACTGCTGGTATCTGAATGCCTCCGTAACGCCTGTCAGCTATGCTTCCTATGGCACCTCATTCATGGTGACCATCGGTGCAAACGCTGCGATGTTGCGCGACTTGAAATACGATAAACGCAGCGACAACAGCAGCAACGCGCGATGGTTCTAACAATAAGATAATAAAATACATAAATATCATGATGAAAGAAAAAACCTTGGTATCTCTTGAATACCATGTTTATAGTGTAGAGGGTGAGAAACAAACCCTTCTCGAAGAAAGTATGCCAGAACGCCCATTGCAATTTATTGTGGGCGACGGCATGATGATTCCTTCTTTTGAAGAGGAAATCTGCAAGTTGTCAAAAGACGATGCTTACGATTTCATCAAACCATGCGAAGAAACCTTTGGCCCTCGCGCAGACGAAAATGTACGTGTCTTGGCTAAAGAGATTTTTAGCGTAGACGGCAAATTCGACGAAGACCATGTCTTTGTTGGCGCAACAGTAACTTTGATGACTCAAGA
>CALEJM010000269.1 GCA_937898265.1 uncultured Porphyromonadaceae bacterium | reverse complement strand
CAACGGTGCTTCCTGCCGCACGTTCGATTCCGCGGTGAACCCGTAGACCTCGCCCGCGGCGCTCCGAAGAATCACGTGCAGGCGGAAGATGCCCGTCACCGTGACCGCATCGGTATCGCAGGCCGTCTCCGCCGAATCGACGCACCCCTCCGCAAGCAGTACCTCCGACACGTCGCGCCCCTCGGGCAGCGGAATCGTGCTCGAAAGGAGCGACTGATTTTCCGCCGTACCGAACAGGGAACGGATGCCGAGCAATCCGCGTTCTATCTCCATTGTCTCTGCCTCCTTCATAGCCAACATAGCCAACGCTTTTCCTTCTCCGTTTCAGCGTATGCGCCCGGCAGATCGAAAAGAACAGAGGAAAAGCCCCGCTTTCGGCGCTCCGTCATCGGTCGAAAGGGGGCAAAACGGCTGTTTATGCGGTATTGTGCGGAATATCTGTCCCGAAATGCCTGCTCTGAAAAAACTATCCCGAAAAATCATCCGCCGAGCCGCCGGGCAGCTTCGGGGTCGGGGTCGGTGCGGGTGTCGGTGTCAGCTCGGGATCGGGCGTCGTCAGAATGATGTCCTCGCCCGTCACGTCATCCACGCCGTCGCCGTCGTCGTCCACAAAGTCGTTGATCTCGGCGAGCATCTGCGCCTGTGCCGCGGCTGCCGCCTCGGCCTCCTTCCGCGCAAGCGCAAGCTGATCCGCGCCCGAGGGCGAATACACCGTACCGCCCTTCGCGGACAGGTACAGCACACCCGTCGTGATGTTCTGCTTCAAAAACTGCGGCAGGAGCTTTGCGAGCGAAGCCATCTTCGCGTCAAGGTCGGTCGGCTGTCCGAGGTGCACCGTCAGCCCGTTCGACGCGCGCAGCGTGATCGCAAGCGGTGTCGTCAGGTCAATCGAGCGAATCGACGCGGTCAGCTCGTGCCGATCAAGCGCGTCGATAATCGCAATCAGCGACGCGGTTGTGAAGTCGTCCCCCTGACCGAGCCGCTGACCGACGAGGAGAAAGCTGTGATAACACATGCCGTAGTGCGTCAGGTGGGCGGCCGCATCCCTATCGTGATGGGCGTGGGAGGCAACAACACACAACAGGTTGTTGACACCCTCGAACATATCAACCTCGAGGGCATCAGTGCCATCCTCTCGGTGGTGCCTTACTACAACAAACCGTCGCAAGAGGGCATCTATCAACACTATAAGATGATTTCCCAACACTCGAAACTGCCGATGATGCTCTATAACGTGCCTGGCAGAACGGGTGCGAATATGGATGCCAATACAACGTTGAGACTGGCACGCGAATGTCCAAACATCATCGGCGTGAAAGAGGCGTCGGGCAATTTCCGTCAGATTGACGAAATCATCAAGAAGAAACCAAAGCATTTCCTCGTTATCTCGGGCGACGATGCCATCACCTTCCCATTGATTACCCTTGGTGCTGTGGGCGTCATCTCGGTGGTAGGCAATGCGTTCCCAAAAGAGTTCGGTCGTATGGTGCGCTTGGCTCTGACAGGTGAACTGGAGGAGAGCCGCGCTATCCACTATCGCTTCATCGAGATGATGGAATTGCTGTTTGTAGATGGCAACCCAGCGGGCGTGAAACGTCTGATGAGCGAGATGGGACTGATTGAAAATCAGCTTCGTCTCCCCTTGGTGCCAACAACGATTAAGACAACAGAAAAGATTCGTAGCGCACTGAATGCGTTGAATCAGATTGACAAATAACAACTCCGCATGCGCCGCTTTATCTATACGTTATGTATGGTATTGACCGTACTGAGTCTTTGGGGACAAAACCGTCAGCCCAACGACTGCGCCAACGCTATCCCGTTGTGTGACAGTCGTCGCATCGACCTTAACGTCAATGGATATGGCTCGCAAGAGATTTACAGCTCGTGTGGCTGCCAAGGTGAGGAACACAACTCAATATGGTTCAAATGGACCGTGGCTCAAAGCGGAACGATGGGTTTCGTGCTCACCCCCGCAAGCACTGATATCGGCGAAGACTACGACTTCTGGATCTTTGGTCCGAACCCTTCGTGCAGCAACCTCGGATACAGTCTGCGATGCTCCACCACCAACCCAGGTCAAGCCAATCTCAGCAACAACCTCACGGGAATGAACTCCTCGGAGGTAGATACCCATGAGGGACCAGGAGAACATGGCAACAGCTGGGTTCGTTGGATTAACGTGAATGCCGGCGAAACCTATTATCTGGTCTTGGACCGCGCTGTTGGCTACGGCGCTTTCTCTCTGCAATGGACTGGAACAGCAACGATTCTCAACCCCTACGAAAACGAGGGATTCAACGAGATTCCGACCATCTACCTCTGCATGGAGAACGGTCAGCAGGCGCAATTCAACTTCACGAGTTTCGTAAGCAACTATCTTCGTGGTCATAACTCCTCGCTGTTCTCGGCAAAAGTCTATCACAACGAGACCGATGCTACGTTGGAACAGAATGAGTTGTCTGGCTTGCAGAACGTCTTCTCGGGCGAATATGTGTTGCGACTGGACCACGCGACGGCTGAGTGCTTCGATGTGCGTCCGTTCCGAATTGAGGTGTCGCAGATGGATGTGCAGGCAAAACATGAAATCGTGAATGTCTGTCTCGGCGACTCCTTGTTCCTGGAGCCTTCCACAACGAATTTCGTGACTTGGAAACCGAATATCACAGCAACAACTGTGAACGGAAGATATGGCTTTGTGGCCGATTCTTCCAATACCTATGTAGCATCTTGTTACACTGATTGCGTTGATTTGGTGGAGAATGGCGATTTCAGTCAGGGCAATAAAGGCTTTCAGTCGGGCGCTTCCTACAGCACAAACCTAAATGGCTCCAACGTCTACACCATAGGCTCAAACGCAGGCGCTTATCTCAACAGTTGGCCGCAACTCTACGACCACACAGTGGGCAACTCTTCGGGCAAGATGATGCTGGTGAATGGTTTGTTGGTGGACGGCTCGAATGCCAACAGAAGTCTGACCATCTGGAGTGAGACCGTTCCTGTGCAACAATATGTAAGCTATGCGTTGGAATTCAGTGCGGCTCAACTCTCCACGGGTAACAACAGCGTGACCGTTGAAGCCCGCATCGACAACACCGTTGTGACCACGCTTCGTGCGAGTCAGTGGGGTAGTTGGCAGACGCAAAGCACCCGTTGGACCGCTCCACAGACTAAATATGTGACCCTCTCGTTGGTGATTCCAGCCTCCTCGCGCTCTTCGCAAGTGGCTGTGGACGACATCTCATTCAAATACCTCTACCAACTGAAAGACTCGTTTGAGGTGAATGTGTTGCCTGCCACCGATACGGTGATTGATCATCAGATTTGTATCGGCGATTCGTTTGTGTTCAATGGTCAGACGCTTCATTCTTCAGGCACCTACGTCTCCAACAAAAAGAATGCCTACGGCTGCGACTCCATCGTGACGCTCAACCTCAGCGTGGGTCCGTTCTTGAGACGCTCGTCCGACATTCATATCTGTCGCGGCGAGAGTTATACCTTCCGCGGCAAGACCTACACCACCGACGGCGTCTATCGCGATACGTTCCCTTCACGTTTCTCTTGCGACAGCTTGGTGGAACTTACCATTCACGTCCATGACGATTACTTCGAGAATATCAAAGCCAACCTCTGCTTCGGCGAGGAATATCACGAAAATAACTTCGACGCAACAACTTCTGGCCATTACGAACAGCATCTTCTGTCGCAATACGGCTGCGATTCCATTGTGACGCTTGACCTCATGATTCGTGGCGAGGCAACGGCATTTATCGCCAACGATTTCTGCGTTGCAAGAGACGTGATGCAGATTGACTACACGCTGCCTGGAGGCGAAGCTTATGCCTACGAATTGCGTTTTGAGACCAAAGCAGAAAATGCTGGCCTCCACTCTTTGGAAGAGACGAGTATCAATCAGCAAGGAACGATTTCCATTCTGTTGCCTGAAAATGTGAAACCGGGAATCTATAATGTGGAATTGCTTCTGATAGATTCCAACTGCGTTTCGACGATTCCATTGCTCATGGAACTCCCTTACAGCAACGATATCTTGGTGCAGAAATGGAACGACGTGATTGCCGTGCTCAACAGCACCTACAACGGCGGTTACACTTTCTCGGGCTATCAGTGGCAGTTCAACGGCGTGGATATCCCGGGAGAGACTCACTCGTACATCTATCTGCCGCAGCAGTTGGATGCCCAAGGCGAATACTCTGTGCTGCTGACCCGTGCCGACGATGGCGTAACGATGCATTCGTGTCCAATAAGATATACCCCTCATATCGACCTCTGGGCTTATCCACGACAGATTGGTCCTAACCAGGTGCAATGGCATGTGGAGAGCGGCGACGAGGGTGAGATACATATATATAATAGTATCGGACAAGAGGTGTGGCAGCAAACCATCGCAGAAGGTGCCAACGATTTCGAACTCTCGCTCCCCGCTGGCGTCTATGTCTATGTCATCAACAATCTGTCGGGTGCTTCCGACAAGAACAAAATTGTGGTGAGATAGGGTGACGGAAAGGGTAAAAACTAAAATAAATTAGTTACCTTTGTGTCGTAGTTTGCCTACATATAGATTAGAATAAATTTGATTGAAAATCAACAAATAATATATCATGCATACAATAGAACAACTCAATCGTGCAGCCGATAACATCCGTTTGTTGGCTGTTTCTATGGTTGAAAAAGCAAAATCAGGTCACCCAGGCGGTGCTATGGGCGGTGCTGACTTTGTAAACGTACTTTTCTCAGAGTTTTTGGAATACGACCCACAAAACCCAACTTGGGCTGGTCGCGACCGTTTCTTCCTTGACCCAGGTCACATGTCACCAATGCTTTACTCAGTGCTTGCTTGCGCTGGTAAATACACCTTGGACGACCTGAAGAACTTCCGTCAGTGGGGAAGCATCACTCCTGGTCACCCAGAAGTAGACGTGATGCACGGCGTGGAAAACACCTCTGGTCCTCTTGGTCAGGGTCATGTGTTTGCTGTTGGTGCTGCCATCGCTGCCAAGTTCTTGAAGAACAAGTTCGGAAAAGTGATGGGACAAACCATCTACGCCTATATCTCTGATGGTGGCGTTCAAGAAGAAATTTCTCAAGGCGCTGGTCGCTTGGCTGGTCACCTCGGCTTGGACAATCTCATCATGTTCTATGATGCCAACGATATCCAACTCTCTACACCAACAGCTGACGTTACCTCAGAGAACGTAGCTATGAAATATCAGGCTTGGGGTTGGAAAGTTATTGAAATCAACGGCAACGATGCCAACGAGATTCGTGCTGCACTGAAAGAGGCTAAGGCTGAAGCAGAACGCCCAACACTCATCATCGGTCATACCATCATGGGTAAAGGCGCTTTGAAAGCCGACGGCTCAAGCTTCGAGCGTAACTGTGCTACCCATGGTGCTCCTCTCGGTGGCGACGCTTATATCAACACCGTAAAACAACTTGGCGGTAACGTAGAAGAGCCTTTCGCTTTCTTTGAAGAGACCAAGGCTATCTATGCAAAACGCGCTGAGGAACTCAAGGCTTTGGCTGCTGAGCGTCACGCTTTCGAGGCTCAATGGGCTAAGGAAAATCCTGAGTTGGCCAAGAAGATGGAGTTCTTCTTCTCAGGCGAGGCTCCAAAGGTAGACTGGAACGCTATCGCACAAAAACCAGATCAGGCAACCCGTTCTGCTTCTGCTACCGTGCTCGGTGCTTTGGCTCAACAGGTTGAGAATATGATTGTGGCAAGTGCCGACCTCTCTAACTCAGACAAGACCGACGGCTTCTTGAAGCAGACCCACGACCTCCAGAAGGGCGACTTCTCAGGCGCATTCTTCCAGGCTGGTGTTGCTGAGTTCACA
>CALEJM010000268.1 GCA_937898265.1 uncultured Porphyromonadaceae bacterium | reverse complement strand
GAATATGGAACCTCCATTCAGGTAATTGGTCGTAAACGAACGGGTATTGATATCATCGCGATAATCGTTCTCACCCTCGTAAGTAGCATAGACCGAGTAAGGGAATCCCGACCACTGCGCATTGTAGCGCGCAGCCTCGAGAAAACGGGGAAGACCGCTCTTTCGGGCCGGTTCCCCGCGAACGATATTGCCCATGCCGCCACCGAAACGGACAGCATCGGCAGAGACTACGTGTTGGGCGTCAGGACCGAGGTTGGAGAGGATGACGCGACCGCTTTCGTGCGATCCTTTCTTGAAATGGAAGGTGCCGAGGTAGACCCAAGTGCCACCACCTATCTTCTGATTGACGTCGACATGTGTCACGCCACCAGCGTGATAGACAGAGTAATGGGCTACGGCGGAGTTTTTGTAGGAGCGATAGGCAACGGCTACGGCATAGTCGCCGTCTTCGGGGATGTCGGGTTGCCAAATCACTTTGTTTCTGCCGTCGGTGGTGGTAACAAACGAGTGACTGGTTCCCATGCGGAACGGATTCTCACCCACCTTGAGCGGCTCAGCAGGAATAGCAAAGGAAGCGGTATCTTCCTTTGCTTTTCCGTACTTGATGATTTCATCGTATTTTGAGCCCTTCGACGAACCGTCGTTGTCGACGATGACCATGTGGGTTTGGGTGTCGCGTTCGCGAGGAAGCAACACATTGGCACCAGCATTCTCCAACATCGGAAGGAGATAGTCGAGGACGTAGGCTGTCGAGAGTTTGTCTTCTACGGTCAACAGCAGACGGGGACGCTGCCAGCGCCATTGGTCGGTCTGCTGGTTGTAGTAGAGTCCGTGGCTGTTCCAAAGGGCTATATGCCGACCCTGCAGTCCGTGTTTCACGCTATAGGGGCGCGATTTGTTGGAGGTGAGGGGAACGGCTGCTTTGGTATTGCCAACGGTGCGGCGTTGAGCATCGCGCTGCTGCTTTGGTAGATAGTAGTTGGGAACGAGGACTCGTACGTCGGTGTTGTCGGAGTATAAGTTGATGGTATACTCGTTGCCAACGATACGTTTTACCTCATCTTGCATCTTCTCAATCAAATCGTTGCGGAACGATGCGTAGCCGAAATAGGCATTCAGATAGACGTTGCACTCCAGGGTCTGCTCGTTGAAACGAACACGCAGAACGCGCACCTTGCCAATCTGCGAGTAGATAGAGTCGTATTTGGCAAGCCATTGGTTGAGTTGCGCGACGTAGTTGGGCGCGGCCGACCAGCTTTTAAGCGGCAGCCACACCAAGAGCAGAAGGAACAGACAACGTACTATCTTGTGTTTCATAAGAGCCGAGTCTTAGTCGTTGGCCTGGTGAACAGTGATTTGTGGGAATGGGAAGCCGATACCCTCTTTGTTGAATGTCTCGTAGACCTTGCGGTTCATATCGAAGAAGACGGTCCAGTAGTCGGCGCCATTACACCAAACGCGTACGGTGATGTTAACGCTGCTGTCTGCCAATTCGCCGAGTTCAACGAATGGAGCTGGATCTTTGAGGATATGTTCGTCGGCATCAATCACCTGCATGAGCACTTGTTTAGCTTTCTCGAAGTCCTGACCATATTCAACGCCGAATGAGAAGTCGACACGACGCAATGGTTGGTCGCTATAGTTGGTGAGCACGCTGCCGCTGATAGCGCCGTTAGGAACGGTGATGACTTTATTGTCAACGGTTTTCAGTTTTGTTGTAAAGATTTGAACGCTCTCCACAACGCCTTGGATGCCGTTGGTCTCGATGTAGTCGCCGATTTTGTAAGGTTTCTGGAGGAGGATGAGCACGCCACCTGCGAGGTTCTGCATCTGACCGCTCATTGCCATGCCGATGGCAACGCCTGCAGAAGCGAGGAGTGCGGCAAACGAGGTGGTCTCGATGCCGAGGGCGCCAACAACGGAGATGATGAGGATGAGGTTCAAGCTGAAGAGTCCCACTATACTAAGCCAGAAGAGGTTATCGATTTCGCTACTCGTACAGGTTGCGATTCATTGGCTATCTCTAT
>CALEJM010000267.1 GCA_937898265.1 uncultured Porphyromonadaceae bacterium | reverse complement strand
AGCGTCAAGGAAGTCTTGTTTCTCAACCATGATGTGGTTCTTGCGGGCAGCGGTCAATGCGGCCTCGTTGCAGACGTTGGCAATGTCGGCACCAGAGAATCCAGGAGTCTGACGCGCCAAGAGGTCGATATCTACAGATGGGTCGAGTTTCAATGGACGGAGGTGAACGTTGAAGATTGCCTTACGTTCGTTCATGTCAGGGAGTTCCACGTGAATCTGACGGTCGAAGCGTCCGGCGCGGAGCAACGCCTTGTCGAGGATGTCGGCACGGTTGGTAGCAGCCAAGACGATGACACCGCTGTTGGTGCCGAAGCCGTCCATCTCGGTAAGGAGTTGGTTGAGGGTGTTTTCGCGTTCGTCGTTGGAGTTGAAACCGGCGTTTTTGCCACGGGCACGACCCACGGCATCGATTTCGTCGATGAAGATGATGCAAGGTTTTGCCTCCTTGGCTTGACGGAAGAGGTCGCGCACGCGACTTGCACCTACGCCCACAAACATCTCTACGAAGTCGGAACCCGACAACGAGAAGAACGGAACGTTGGCTTCGCCGGCCACGGCTTTTGCCAAGAGGGTCTTACCGGTGCCCGGAGGACCTACGAGGAGTGCACCTTTAGGAATCTTACCGCCGAGTTTGGTGAATTTTTCTGGGTTTTTGAGGAATTCAACGATCTCTTCAACCTCTTCTTTTGCCCCTTCAAGACCAGCCACGTCTTTGAACGTCACCTTGTCTTTGTTGTTTTTGTCGAACACCTGGGCGCGCGATTTGCCAACGGAGAAGACGTTGTTGCCACCGCCGCCTCCGCCGCCCATCATGCGGGGCATCAGGAAGATAAAGAAGAAGAAGAGCAGTAGCGGGAAGATGTAGAGGATGATCTGCTCCCAGTTGCGTCCGTCTTTATATTTTATTTCGCCGATATAGAGGGTCTCGTCGTTCTCTTGAAGAATGCGGAGGTCTTCGGAAAAGTCTTCGATGCTTGGGATTCTGGTGGTGATAATCAGTTCGTCGCCCACGCTCTCGTCGATGGTTTTATCGGTCAGTGTTTCAGCATCTTCGCGCGAGATGGAGCCCTCTGCCATCAATCGTGAGCGGTCGACGGTGACTGCCTCCACATATCCGTTGGAGAGACTCTCCATGAAGGTGCTGTAGGGCACTTCTCTGACGTCGCTTGCACTTCCACCGAAGAAGAACGAGCCGATGAGAACCACGATGATGGCAAGATAGATCCAATAGAAATTGAATCTTGGTTTAAATGATTTTTTGTTGTCTTTTTTGTCCATGTGCTTCAATTAGTCAAGATCTGGAATTTGGGTGATTTCAGCATCCTCCCAGAGGTGCTCAAGGTCGTAGAACTCACGCGGTTCTGGTTGGAAAACGTGAACGATGGCCACTCCGTAGTCCATGGCAATCCAGAGGCTGTTGTCGTAGCCGTCGGTGCCGTAGGGTTTGATACGCAGATTGGTGCGCACGCCGTCTTTCACTGAGTCGGCAATGGCTGATACCTGTGTGTTGGATTCGCCTTGGCAGATGACGAAATAACGGCATGGAGCCTCGAGTTTCGACATGTCGACCACAGAGATTTTCTTTGCTTTTTTCTCTTGCATGCCCTCAACGATGGTGGAGAGCAGTTTTTTGTCTTCGCTATTCATCTTTATCAATGATGTTTAAATTGTTGGATGTCAATCTTATATAACTTCCTATTGTTTTACAGAGGGGAGTTTTCCCCATAGTGTGCAAAGATACAATATTTTTATGACATAGAATAGCGTGTGACATTTTTATGCCAATTACGGTTGGAGGCGGCGAGCAATTTTTTCGGTTGGGTTGCGGTAAAATGGAAAAAAATCGTATCTTTGCACCCCGAAAAAAACGGTTCATTTTAGAAATTGCGGGATGTAGCTCAGCCCGGTTAGAGTACTCGTCTGGGGGGCGAGTGGTCGCTGGTTCGAATCCAGTCATCCCGACAATTTTTATCCGGAGTTTAGCGCAGTTGGTAGCGCGCTACGTTCGGGACGTAGAGGTCGGGCGTTCGAGTCGCCTAACTCCGACAACAAACAAAAGATAAATAAAAATTTTTCATAACCCGAGTGACCCGCTTGTGAAAGTAGGTCACTCACTTTTTTACCCCCTTCACGACCCCCGAGAAGACGAAAAAATCGTCCTTTTCATCGGAATTTTCATTCCACTTCAGCCAATTTTATTTTCTTGCTGCAAGCAACGGAACGGCGAGGCTGAGCCATACAATCTTATGGGGAGCATCGAAACGGATTTTCTGAATCGGCATCGTTTGTCACGCCTATCAAAACGGCGGTTGGAAATCGGGTTTGCCGACTGCAAAAAACCATTTGGCGGCAGCTGTGATGAAATTCCGAATCGCTGATTACAAACGGCGGCAAGCGATGCAAAAATAAATCTCGACGATTCCATTTGGCAGACGCTTTTCTGGAATCTTATTTTTGAAAAAACCGTTTGACGGCATAGTCTGCGCTTTTCTGCGTTCCCAACGCTTTTTGCCAACAAGGGACCTCACAACTCGGTTTGCACACTTTTTTTACTTTACAGAAGTTTGGCTGCACCTCGGCAATCAAAAATAAACTGCGTTTCTTTTTGGTATTGCGCTCGGTTTGCACTAACTTTGCACCCTATTTATATTGGGCAAAATGGACACTGCAAAAAACACCTTTTCCAGAGCTTTCTGGACTGCCAACGTGAGTGAGACTCTCGAACGCATGGCTTTCTACGCCATGTTCGTAGTCATCACGTTGTACCTCTCCAATACTCTGGGATTCAACGATATTCAGGCTTCAATGATCTCCGGCATCTTCTCCGCCGGACTCTATTTCCTCCCGATGTTCACCGGCGCCTATGCCGACAAAATCGGCTACCGACGCTCACTCATCGTCGCCTTCCTTCTCCTCGCCATCGGCTATCTTCTTATGGCACTTTTCCCGCTTCTGCTGCAACAGGAGGGACTGGTGACCTATGGTCAGAAGACTGTTTTCAACGGTCTGGAGCAAGATAGCATCCGCTGGATCGTGCTCCCTATCATGATTATCATCATGGTGGGCGGCTCGTTCATCAAGAGCATCATCTCCGCCTCAGTGGCCCGCGAGACAACTACGGAAAACCGCGCCCGCGGCTATTCCATCTACTACATGCTGGTCAATATCGGCTCATTCTCAGGCAAATCGGTTATTGACCCGCTCCGCAACGTGATTGGCGAGAAAGCTTATCTGGTCATCAACTTCTTCTCTGCCCTACTCTGCGTGGGCGCCATGTTGGCCATCTATTTCTTCTACCGCTCAGCCCACGCCGCCGGCGACAACAAGAGTGCACGCGAGGTGTGGCAAGGTCTTATCAAGGTGTGCTGCAACCACCGACTGATGGTGCTGATTCTCATCGTGACAGGCTTCTGGATGGTTCAACAGCAACTCTACGCCACGATGCCTAAATACGTGATTCGCATGGCAGGCGAGAGCGCCAAACCAGGCTGGATTGCCAACGTCAACCCACTGTTTGTGGTGCTCTGCGTCAACTTCATCACCCGTCTGATGGCAAAGCGTTCCGCCCCTATCTCCATGGCTATCGGCATGTTCCTCATCCCGGTGTCCGCCATGACGATGGCTTGCGGCAACCTCATCCATACCACACTACCTTTCGGCATCCACCCTATCACGCTGATGCTGGTGTTGGGCATTGTTATCCAAGCGCTTGCCGAGTGCTTCATCTCCCCACGCTATCTGGAGTATTTCTCGCTCCAGGCACCTAAGGGACAAGAGGCTCTCTACCTCGGATTCAGCAACCTCGACTCCTTCCTCTCGTCGATTCTTGGCTTCGGACTCTCGGGCATCCTGCTTACAAAGTTCTGTCCCGACCCAGCCAACTTCGCCACCCATGAGGAATGGGCCGCTGCCAGCTGCCATGCCCACTACATCTGGTTCTGCTTTGCCGCCATCGGTCTTATCTCCGCCTTCGCCCTGCTGATTTTTGCTCGCGTGACCGCCAAGAAAGACGCTTCCGAAAACAACGACAACAATGAAAATTCTAAATAGTCATAGTCCGCGTCCCGAACAGCCACAGTGCGCCACCATCGGTTTCTTCGACGGCGTTCACCATGGTCATCAGGCATTGATAGGTCAGCTCACCGGTGCTGCCAAGGCACTCAACCAACAGAGCATGGCCATCACCTTTGCCAACCACCCTAAGCGTTTCTTCCATCCCGAAGAGCCGTTCTTCCTCCTCAACACCCACAGCGAGAAAGCCGCCCGACTGGGCAAATTGCCACTCGACCACTGCCTGATGCTGGAGTTCAACGGCGAGTTGGCACACCTCACCTCCAAGGAGTTTATGATGTGGCTGAAGGAGCAGTTTCATGTGGAGACGCTAATCATTGGCTACGACCACCACTTCGGCAGCGACCGCGGTCGCGACTTCAACTACTACCACGCCACCGGCGAGGCTTTGGGCATCCGCGTGATTCGCGGTGAGCGTCAAGACGTTGGCAACGACACCGTCAGCTCGTCAATGATACGTAAGACATTGGCCAACGGCAACGTGGCGCATGCCAACGAACTGTTAGGCTACCACTACGTTGTCAGAGGAACCGTTATCCACGGGCAGAAGATTGGTCGCAGTCTCGGCTTCCCAACCGCCAACATCATGGTGGAAGCGGAGAAACTCATCCCTTGCGATGGCGTCTATGCCGCATGGGTCACAATAGACAATCAGCGCTATGCCGGCATGCTCAACATCGGCAACAACCCGACACTCAACAACCCCGAACGAAGCATCGAAGTGCATATCCTTGACTTCGACCGCAACCTCTACGACGAAACCATTGAGATAGAATTTGTTGACAAGATTCGCGCCGAGCAGTGCTTCAACTCACTCGACGAGCTTAAAGCTCAGATAGAACGCGACAAAGAAGGTATTTTGGCAGTTCTCAACAAATAATCTCAACAACATCGCCCGATAATTCAAAAAGATACCTATCTTTGCACCCTCATCCAAACACGAATACAATATTAAACAAACTCAAATATGAAAAAGTCACTTTTAGTACTTGCAGCAACTATTATGTTTGTAGCATGTCACAAAAAACAAGAGACACAAACCTCTGACCGTCAGAACCCATTTCTGACAGAGTACACCACCGAGTATGGCGTACCACCTTTCGACCAAATCATGGTTGAAGACTACATGCCAGCCATCGAAGCAGGCATCAAACAACAAAACGAAGAGATTGAGGCTATCGTAACAAATCAAGAGCCTGCAACCTTCGAAAACACCATCGAAGCCCTCGACATGAGCGGCGACATCCTTGCCAAAGTATCACTCGTTCTCTACAACGTGACCGAGAGCGACGCTACCGAAGAGCTCCAAAAGGTGATGGAACAAGCCATCCCAATGCTCACCGAGCACAACGACAACATCTACATGCGTGCCGACCTCTACGCTCGCGTGAAAGCTGTTTACGACGACAAAGAGAACCACCCAGAGTACACCACCGAGCAACTCATGGTGTTGGAGAAAATCAACCGCGCCTTCGTTCGCAACGGTGTAGGTCTTGACGAGGCTGGCCAAGCTCGCATGCGCGAGATCAACACCAAACTCGCTACCCTCGAGAACCCCTTCGGCGACACCCTCCTTGCTGAGACCAATGCTTTCCAACTCGTGCTCTCAACCGAGGACGAACTCGCAGGTCTGCCAAAGGCTGTTCGCGATGCAGCTGCCCTCCTTGCCAAAGAGAACGGTATGGAAGATGGCAAATACCTCTTCACACTCCAAAAACCAAGCTGGATTCCTTTCATGCAATACAGCTCACGTCGTGACCTCCGCGAGAAGATGTTCAAAGCCTATGCCAACCGCGGCAACAACGGCAACGAACACGACAACAATCAGGTAGTGCTCGACATCATGCGCCTCCGCATCGAGAAAGCTAACCTCCTCGGCTTCGACACCCCAGCCAACTTCATCCTCGACGAGACCATGGCCAAGAACCAAAAAACCGTTGACGACTTCCTCATGACCGTCTTCAAACCAGCCGTTGCCAAAGCCAAAGCTGAGCGCGCTGAACTCCAGAAGATGATTGACAAAGAGAACGGCGGCTTCAAACTCGAGCCTTGGGACTGGGACTACTACACCGAGAAACTCCGTCAAGAGAAATATGCCTTGAACGAGGACGACATCAAACCATACTTCCAGATGGAGAACGTTCGCGAAGGTATGTTCAACCTCGCAGCCCAACTCTACGACCTCAAATTCGAGAAACTCGAGAACATGCCAGTCTACAACCCAGAAGCTGAGGTATTCAAAGTATCTTCTTCTGTTGACGGCTCACTCATCGGTATCCTCTACACCGACTACTACCCACGTGCCTCAAAACGCGCTGGCGCTTGGATGACCAACTTCCGTGAGCAATGGAACCTCCGCGGTCAAGAAGTTCGCCCTGTTATCGTTAACATCGGCAACTTCACCAAACCAACAGCCGACCAACCATCACTCCTCTCTCTCGACGACGTTGAGACCATGTTCCACGAGTTCGGTCACGCCCTCCACGGCCTCTTGACACAATGTCACTACCGCACCGTAAGCGGCACCAACGTAGCTCGCGACTTCGTTGAACTCTTCTCACAAATCAACGAGAACTGGGCATTTGAGCCAGAAATCCTCAAAACCTATGCTAAGCACTATCAGACAGGTGAGGTTATTCCTGACTCATTGATCGAGAAAATCCAAATGGTTTCTACCTTCAACCAAGGTTTCATCACCACCGAACTCTGCGCTGCAGCAATGCTCGACATGTACTGGCACGAGTTGACCAACGTTGACGGCATCGACGTTCAGAAATTCGAGGCTGACGTGATGAAGAAAGCCGGTTTGATCGACGAAATCATCCCTCGCTATCGCACAACCTACTTCAACCACGCTTTCAAAGGCGGCTACAGCGCTGGCTACTACGGCTACCTCTGGGCTGAGGTTTTGGACAAAGATGCTTTCGAGATGTTCCGCAAAAACGGTCTCCTCGACAAGACAACAGCCAAAAACTTCAAAGAGATGATGATTGAAAAAGGTGGCAGCGACGAGCCAATGAACCTCTTCAAAAACTTCCGTGGCGCAGAGCCTAACCCAGACGCTATGCTCCGTGGTCGTGGTTTGAAATAATCTCTATCTCACTATAGAAGCAGAGTGCAACCCACAAGCGGTTGCCTCTGCTTTCTTCTATCTCAACGCATGAATCTCTACCGCTTTCTATCCCGTTCCATCCAAGGCTCCATACTGCTGACTTTGGTGTGTGCCGTTATCTGGATGTTGCCCGTAATCCTGGGTTACGCTCCAGCCGACACCACCCTTGCTCTACAGGGTCACACGCTCCTCACCATTCCCTATGGTGTGGCGTTAGCACTGCAGTTCGTCGCCTTCGTGGCTATGGCCATCGCCGGTCAGCGACTGATAGAAGTGGCATTCCTTGCTCCAGTTCAGACCTACGCCTTCTACGGCACGACGCTCTGCTTGGCTATCTCATTGCCAGAGATTCACCTCTTCACGTTTCAAACAATCGCCTTTGCGCTCATCTACATCGCTACGAACCAACTGATTCGTATGCAAATCTTCGGCTATCCGTCAGCCAAAGTGGTCAACATCACCTTTGCGCTGCTCCTCGCCGCCTGTCTGGCTCCGTCGTTCCTGCTGTTGCTGCCCATGTTCTTCCTCGCCCTCATCATGATGCGACAGATGAACCTCCGCTCCCTCGTGGCCATGCTCTTCACCACGATAAGCACCGTTATGCTACTTGCCGGCATCATCTACCTCCTCGACCAGACACCCGATTTCGACATCCTCTTCCCCGACTTCGAACCCATCACCTTCATCTCTATCATCGAGTCGCTGGAGAAACATATCTGGATGGCTATCCTGCTGGTGCTCTCTATGGTCGTTGTGGTCTTCCATCAAATCTACGTGCTCCGCTACAAAATCCTGGTGCGTACGCTCCACCGCGTCCTTGCGCTCTTCTGCCTTGGCTGCTGGGTGCTCTTCACCTTGCTTCAAGACAACGGCACCGAGATTGCATTCCTCAACATTCTCTTCACCTCGCTGCTCGTCTCATCGTTTTTCTCCAACGAAGAAACCGTTCTCGCACGTTTCCTCTACCCGCTGCTCGTGCTCCTCTCTCTCGTCAAGCCATTCATTGAATTCTTTGGCATCTAAGAAGTTAGCACACCCAACGACGGCAACACTTTTTATCCATAATTTTCTTCGCTTTTTCTGTTGTCTCAGGCGCAAGTTTGAGGCTTTCTTTGTATCTTTGTACCCAATTACACTTAACGATGATGACTTCAACTTTAGAACACCTCTACAACCTATTCCTGCAACACCCTAACGTAGTGACCGACAGCCGACAAGTCGTAGAAGAAGGTATCTTCTTTGCGCTCAAAGGCGAGACTTTCGACGGCAACCTCTTTGCGCAAAAAGCGCTTGACGCAGGCTGCAACTACGCCGTGGTCGACAATCCCGAGACTGCACGACAGAACGACAGGTTCATCCTTGTCGACGATGTGCTGACTGCTCTTCAGCAGTTGGCTAAGCACCACCGTCAGCAGTTTTCCATCCCTGTAATTGGCGTGACGGGCACCAACGGCAAGACTACCACCAAGGAGTTGCTGGCAGCTGTGTTGATGGAGAAGTTCAACGTGCTCTATACACAAGGCAACCTCAACAACCATATCGGTGTGCCTCTCACCCTCTTGAAACTCAACAAAGAGCACCAGATTGCCATCGTGGAGATGGGTGCCAACCACCCTGGTGAGATTGCCGACCTCGTGGAGTTGGTATGTCCAACCCACGGCATCATCACCAACATCGGCAAGGCACACCTCGAGGGCTTCGGCTCACTGGAAGGCATCATCAAGACCAAAGGCGCCCTCTACGACTACCTCCGCGCTCACAAAGGCTACATCTTCCGCAACGTCACCAACCCCTATCTCAGTCAGATAGCTGGCGGCACCGAGGAGGTGACCTACGCCCTCAACGAGTTGAAAGCCGGTGTAGTAGGCTGCGTTGAGCAGTCGGCACCTTTCATCGCCCTCTCTTGGAACTCACAGCGATTCTCCTCTGGCGCCCACACCGTGCAGACCAAATTCATTGGCTCCTACAACGCCGAAAACATGTTGGCAGCCATCACCTTCGGTCTCTTCTTCGACGTTGAGCCTAACCAGATTTGCCACGCCTTGGAGACCTACGCACCGCAAAACAACCGCTCACAATATATCAAGACCGCCAAAAACGAGGTCGTCATGGATGCCTACAACGCCAACCCTGCCAGCATGGAGGTGGCACTGCAGAACTTCCACGGCATGAAGCTTGAAAACAAGATGCTGATTCTTGGCGACATGCTTGAGTTGGGCGAGACCAGTATCGACGAACACCAACACATTGTTGACACAGCCAAAAACCTCGGCTTCAAGAAGGTGATTCTCGTGGGCAGCAACTTCGGCGCCACACAGTCCGACTACCTCAAGTTGCCTAATCTTCAGATGTTGAAACTCTACCTTGAAGAGGAAGACCTCCACGACTATGCCATCTTGATTAAAGGCTCACACGGCATCGGTCTCGACCGCGTCATCACGCTCCTTTAGCAGACCATGAGAAGACTTTTGCACATATTTATGTTGACCATGGCGGCAGTTGCGCTACTTTGTAGTTGCGACAGCTTTACCAACAACGCCATCCCCGACTCTCCTGTGCAATTAGAATTCAACATCACCGCCGAAGCACCTGAGATTATTCCCGTTCTCGGCTACAAATACTTCATCGTGCCACAGAAAGCAACACAGTTTCTTGGCTACGGCGGCCTGCTCGTATACCACACCGTTGCCGTTGAGGGTTGTCCCTTCGTAGCCTTCGACCTCAGCTGTCCGCACGAAGCACAACCACACATCCGCATACACGTCAACGAAGACGGCACCGCCTCGTGCGACTCTTGCGGCTCGGTCTACATCCTCCTGGATGGCACAGGTTTTGCAACTTCAGGACCTACCCGACACAAACTCAGACGATACAGCGTTGCCCAGGTGGGCGACAACCTTTATATCAGGCGATAAACACTTATTTTGGCTATGAACAGACTCTTTCTCCTTGACGCTTACGCACTCATCTTCCGTGCCTACTACGCCTTCTTGAGCATGCCGCGCATCAACTCGAAGGGTGTGAACACATCTGCCGTCTTCGGCTTCA
>CALEJM010000266.1 GCA_937898265.1 uncultured Porphyromonadaceae bacterium | reverse complement strand
CTCGTACATGCCTGTGGAAGCGCCGGAGGGAACCGCTGCGCGGCCGATGGTACCGTCATCAAGGGTAACCTCCACCTCAACGGTGGGATTGCCGCGGGAATCAAGGATCTCCCGGGCCAGAACATCTACGATCTCAAAATATTCTTTCATGGATTTTTCTCCTTCAAAAAATATATTACCGTTACTCACGGGAGAGCAGGCTCACGCCCGTCATCTCCGCAGGCTGGGGAAGACCCATCAGCTCCAGCAGCGTGGGGGCCAGATCGGCCAGACGGCCGGGACGGAGCGTAACCTCTGCACCCGCGACAATGAGGGGAACGGGATTGGTGGTATGGGCCGTGTCGGGGCTGCCGTCGGGGGAAAGGATATTGTCCGCGTTGCCGTGGTCGGCGGTGATGAGGGCCGTACCGCCCATTTCCCGAACCGCTTCCACGATAGTGCCCACGCAGGCGTCCACGGTTTCCACAGCCCGGATGACCGCATCCCGCACGGCGGTGTGACCCACCATGTCGCAGTTGGCCAGATTGCAGATCACCGCGTCGTATTTTCCGCTGCGGAAGCGTGCGGCGCACTCCTCAGCCTTGCAGCCGCTCATCTCGGGGATCAGGTCATAGGTAGCATAGTCCCGGGGCGAGGGGATCAGGCAGCGATCCTCCAGGGCATAGGGCTCCTCCCGGCCGCCGTTGAAGAAGAAGGTCACATGGGCATACTTCTCCGTCTCGGCAATGCGCAGCTGGGTCAGGCCCAGCTTGGAAATATACTCGCCGAAGATGTTGTCCAGCTTCTGGCGGGGATAAGCCACGGTGACGTTGGGCATGGTGGCATCATACTCGGTGGTGCAGACATAGTGCAGGGGGAAGAAGCCCTCCCGGCGCTCGAAGGGCGCAAACTCCTCGTCCGTCAGGGCGTGGGACAGCTCCCGGGACCGGTCGGGACGGAAGTTCAGAAAGATCACGCTGTCACCGCTTTGGATCCTGCCGTCCTTGTCACAGACCGTGGGCAGCATAAATTCATCGGTCACGCCCTCGTCATAGCTTTCCTGCATAGCCTGTACCATATTGTCGCTCTGCTTGCCCTCACCGGCAATCAGCTGGTCGTAAGCCACCTTAACACGCTCCCAGCGCTTATCACGATCCATAGCATAGAAACGACCGATAATAGAAGCGATAACACCACAACCAACTTCCTGCATATGGTTTTCTACATCAGCGATAAAACCCTTACCGCTCTTTGGGTCGGTATCACGACCATCCATAAAGCAGTGAACGAAAGTCTTGCCTTCCAAACCATATTCCTTAGCAATGTCAATCAGCTTGAACATGTGAGTCATAGAACTGTGAACACCACCAGTAGAAACCAAACCCATCAGGTGGACTTTCTTATTATTGCGTTTAGCATGCGCCAAGGCATCAACCAACACTTGGTTTTTAGCCAAGGAACCGTCGGCACAGGCTCGGTTAATTTTTACCAAATCTTGATAGACTACACGACCAGCGCCGATGTTCAAATGACCGACCTCTGAGTTGCCCATCTGACCATCTGGCAAACCGACGTTTTCGCCTGAAGCCTGAAGTTGAGAATGAGGATATGAAGCCAACAAGGAATCCCAATAAGGGGTTGGTGTGACTGCAATCACATCATCTTTGCGACCAGAGCCAATGCCCCAGCCATCGCATATTATCAGTAATGCTTTATTTTTCATCTGTTTATATCTTTCTATCGGTGACTAAACCTTTCAAACAAAGACTTCTTCACCGCCTAATTTACCGACTACAAAGATACAACGATTTTTTCGTTTTCAGCCCACCTCTTTCAGGTTTTCTTTTTCTACCCTTATAAAAACAGCAAGACCCTCAAAGCGAACCACTTTGAGAGTCTTGAGAATTGTTATATTGTTATGCGGTAATTAGAACACGTAACGAACGCAGAATGCGACATCCCAGAGACCTGGGGTGTGGAATTTGATTCCTTTGTTGTTGGTTTTGTCGTCGTATGGGATACGCTTACCAAGATCGATGCCGAACAATGGACGGTAGTCGATAGCCAAAGACAAAGGCACGCTGCTGAGTTCGTATTCAAAACCTACGAGACCAAGGATGCCGAAGAAGCCGTAGTCGTAGAGGTCGCAAGGTCTGCCGTTGGCAAGAGACTCTTTATAGGAGTGTTCGTTCATATACCATGCTGTGGTTTTGCTGCGGAACATCTCTGCGTGTTGCCAGAAATCACGGCCGCTTGGAGCATAACCGCCACCGATACCGAAGCCACCGTAAGATGACCAAGTACCTGAAGCACTTGAACCATTCACTTGACTGCGCCAAGCGTAGGTTACAGAAGCTTGGAAGCCACGGTATGCATAGCCGCCCAAGTCAATCTGCAGCATGTTACCTTGGTTTACCTCTTGCTGAAAAGTTCTGCATTTTGTCCAACACGCAAACCGATGGCGTGTGGTTGAGCCATTGCTGTGACTGCCATTCCGAGGCAGCAAGCAACAATCAACATAAGTTTTTTCATATCTTGTAAACGTTTATTTTAGTTGAATTTATATCTCACACTCAAGGCAATACTTGTCATACCATACTCATGGAAACCATGACGGAACGCAGGACCGATAATAGGACGGTAGTCCAAAGAGAGTTGGAGTGGGAACCAGAAGTTATACTCCACACCGATACGTCCGGCTACACCCATAAACAGGCAATAACGACCGTCGCCAGGAGCTGCATCTTCCGGTTTATTGTAGTAGCGTGTATAGTAGTTGACACCCAATCCGGCACCAACACCAGCATACCAGTTCCAGGAGCCTTCCTCGGTCCATGAGGTGATAGGGAAAATCCAGTCGTAGGTTGCAGCAGCATGAACACCGCCGAAACGATTGAACAGAGGTGGTAAGCCAACTTCAACCTGCAACATATTCTTTTCGCCAAGTTGATGCTGATAGCTCACTTCCCAGTCGCCGAAAATTCTGCCGCCGATTGCACGTGGCTGAGCCAATGCCGCTGTGGCAAAGCACAGAGCCATAGCGAATAAAACTAATAGTTTTTTAGTCATAAGATGTATTTTAAATTAGGGTACAAAGATACATTTTATTCTCCAAAAAACAAAGGCTACACGCGTTTTTCGCATGTAGCCTTAGAAAAGATATAACTTATCTGACGATTAGTTGAAACGATAGCGGATGCCGAGGGCAATACCATAGAAACCACTGTCATAGAAGCCGTGGTTGAAACCATAGCCGATTACTGGACGGTAGTCCAAAGAGAGTTGAAGTGGAAACCAGAAGTTATATTCCACGCCGATACGACCTGCAATACCGAGGAAACCATGGCCAGAATGCTCTTCATTAGGGCAGTTGTAGAAACCACCGGCGAGACCTACGCCAGGATACCAGTTCCATTCACCTTTACCGCTCCAAGACTTGAAGTTGAAGATCCAGTCGTAGGTTGCAGCAGCGTGAACACCCCAGTGACCGTTGAAGGCATTGAAGAAACCAGGAACACCGACTTCCAAGTCGATCATGTTGTTACCCAACTGATGTTCATAAGAAAAATCGGCATCACCACCAAGGCGTACACCGATAGCACGTGGTTGTGCATAGGCAGCAAGGCCGAAGCCGAGCACCATTGCGAGAACTAATAATACTTTTTTCATATGAGTTTTGTTTTAAAATGTTTATGTCCAAAGAATCAAGTGCAAAAATAACTCTTTTTCCCCGAATTCCAAGCCAGAGTCGCCTGCAAGCAGGACAAAACAGCCGTTTTTACCTTCAAAAGAGAAACTTCAACATTCAAAAGACTTAAAACTGGGCAAAAGGTTTACTCTACCCTAACAAAAAAAAGCAGTCCTTCATCTACCGACGAAGGACCACTTTGGGATATTGCTGATAGAATTAGAGTTCTACTTCTGTAATCCAGCCGTGTTTGTCTTCAGCCTCACCGAGTTGGATAGCGCGGAGAGCGTTGTAGAGCATCAATGACTTAGGACCTGGTTGGCCGTCTTTACCGAAGGTATAGCTTTTGCCAGTCTCTGGGTCGTCGATACGTGAGATAGGGCTGATAACAGCAGCTGTGCCGCAAGCACCTGCCTCGTCGAAGTCAACCAATTCGTCGATAGCGATTGGACGACGCTCAACTTGCAAGCCGAGGTCTTCTGCCAACTGCATCAAGCTCTTGTTGGTGATTGAAGGGAGGATAGATGTGCTCTTTGGAGTAACGTAGGTGTTGCCTTTGATACCAAAGAAGTTAGCTGCACCTGCTTCGTCGATATATTTCTTCTCTTTTGCGTCGAGATAGAATTCGCAAGCATATTGACCACCGTGGCAAGCCTCAACGTGAGCGCGGAGAGAAGCAGCGTAGTTACCGCCTACTTTGTAGATACCGGTGCCGAGAGGAGCTGAACGATCGTATTTGCGTGAGATAACGTATGGGTTGGCTTGGAAACCACCTTTGAAGTATGGGCCTACTGGAGTTACGAATACAACGAAGAGATATTCGTCAGCTGGTTTTACACCAACGGTGATACCTGTACCGAAGAGCACTGGACGGATGTAGAGAGAAGCGCCTGTCTCGTATGGTGGAATGAAACGAGCGTTGAGTTTTACAACCTTGAGGATAGCCTCTTCGAATTTTTCCAATGGGAGCTCAGGCATGCAGATACCTTGGCAAGAGCTTTGGAGACGTTTGCCGTTCTCCTCAAGACGGAAGATACGCACTTTACCGTCTTTGCCACGGAAAGCTTTCAAGCCTTCGAAAGCCTCTTGACCATAGTGGAGGCAAGAAGCAGCCATGTGAACGTTTACAGTAGCTTCTGAGCTAACTTCAATTTCACCCCATTTGCCGTTGCGGTAGTAGCAACGAACATTGTAGTCAGTTGGAACATAGCCAAAGCTGAGGCTGCCCCAATCGATGTCGTTTGTCATAATGTTTGTATTATTTTATTTGTTTGTTTTATTATTTTCCAACAAGTAAAGGCGTGCTTCGCGACCGATATTGAAGAGCATATCAAGGATACTCAGGCGAGAAACAAAGCCATAACGCTGTCCGAACACCTGGTAGTAGGGGTCGAGACAAACATTGTGCAAAGGTACACACTTTTTTTTAGGATGGATGCAAGTTCGGAGGACATTTTTTGCATCTTTGCCATTTTCGTATCGCTCCGTCACCAAAAGGTCGACGGAATCAAATCCCAACCACGAGAGAATCTGCTCTTGCAGACGGAGATTCCACGCTAAGAGATGGGTTGGGTGCGACTGATACAGAGCCTGTAACTCCTCACGGAAATAAACGAAATAGGGGGAGGAACTATAGGCACTCTCTATCGCACGGAAATGGAGCGTTGCCCAGTCGTTGTTCCATGCTATCTTGACGTCGCTCATCAAGGTATCGGGCAACGGTTTCTCAACGGGAACGGAGAGGTCGAGGGGACCGCCTGCTGTCATGATTCGGCAACGGTTGGCAAAGGTTTGACGCTCATAATGTCCGCACGCCTCTATAGCAACAGGAGTGTTGACCAACCAACTGTAGTAGTCGATGGGACCACAGTAGGCAGGAGGGAGCAAGGTGCGGTCGGAGAGATTCATCGGAGCGCTACAGCAAGTGACTTACGTTGGAGGCAAACAACTTGACGCACATAGCCAACAAGATAATGCCAAAGAACTTACGCATGATATAGACGGCACCGTCGCCAATGAGTTGGTGCACCTTCTTCGTCGACCTCAGCACCACATACACCCAGAGGATATTCAGCACAAGGGCGATGAGGATATTGACGAGGTCGTAGTCGGCACGCATAGAGAGGATGGCTGTGATTGAGCCAGGACCTGCTACCAGCGGGAAAGCCAAAGGAACGACAGACGAAGCGCCTTTTGGACCGTTATAGCGAATGATATCGATGCCGAGGATCATCTCCAACGCCATGATAAACAAGACCAACGAACCTGCTACAGCAAACGACTGCGTATCCACACTGAACAAGCGCAGAATCAAGTCGCCCGCAAAGAGGAACGCCACGAAGATGATGACAGATGCCAAAGTGGTGCGGAATGGTTTCACTTCTTCGCCACGTTGTTGCAATCCCAAAATGATAGGCACTGCGCCTAAGATATCGATGATAGCAAAGAGAGCAAGGAAAGCACCGCCAATTTGTGTGATATCAAATTTTCCCATAGTTTACAATTTATTGTTTATTACTCGTTTGTTCATAACTTTTCTCTAAGACACGCTTGTTCACAGCGTCACGTTCCGCATCTTTCCACCAACCCCATTTATTAAAATAACGGATGGCACTCATCACGTGAACACCTAACAGATGCCAAGTCTTATAACTGCCGCGCTCGTGTTGGTGAACGATGCTGACAGAGGGATAGAAGAGTGTGCGATACTTCTGATGGATACGACGCGAGAGGTCCACGTCTTCCATATAGAGGAAATAGCGTGGGTCAAACAGTCCCACTTCACGCAGTGTCTCCGTTCGGAGCAGCATAAAGCAGCCAGAAATATGAGGTATCGGCATCTCCTGAGTGTAAGAGGTGTGACGGAGTTCAAGTCGCGACACCCGTTTCGCCATCCAGCAATCGGGCAGGAAACGGCGACCAAAGAGGTCCAACGGCGTAGGGAGCAGACGACATAGATGCTGCAAATCGCCATTCGGATAATAGACCTTCGGCATCAGTGCACCGATAGTGGAGTCGTTGTCCATCACTTCCAACAAACGCTGAAGATCATCAGGACGGAACGCCACGTCGGCATTCAACGCCAGATGGTAAGGCAGCTGCTGACGGAAGGTATGATGTATCTGGGATCAATAAAGTTATTATTGGAGGCTATGTAAACGAAGTAACATT